>DATKWP010000188.1:0-5198 GCA_035529535.1 Anaerolineae bacterium
AGAGCATCATCGGGACGCGTTTCACGGGCCAGGTGGTGGCCGAGGCGCAGGTTGGCAGCGGCTCAGAGGTTTTCCCATCTGTGATTCCCAGGATCACGGGGCGTGCGTATATCACCGGGTTGCACCAGTTTGTGCTGGATGACGAGGATCCGTTTCCGGAGGGATTCCGGCTTAAGGCCTGATGTAGCGTTTCGAAGAAAGGAGATTCGGGAAAATGACTGATACTATGCAAAAAATCGCAACGAACCTGTACCACGGCGAGGACGAAGTGGTCGCTGAGTTGGTCCAGGAAGCGCTGGACCAAGGCATGGCTCCGGAGGAAATTCTGGCCGGCGGCCTCATTGCAGGGATGGATGAGGTAGGCAGGGATTTCAAGGCCGGCGATCTGTTCGTGCCTGAGGTGCTCATCGCTGCCCGGGCCATGCACGCCGGCATGAACGTCTTACGACCACTGCTGGCCGAAGGCGATATGCCCAGCGCGGGTAAGTACGTCATCGGCACGGTGCAGGGTGACCTGCACGACATCGGCAAGAACCTGGTCAAGATGATGCTGGAAGGGGGGGGCTTTCAGACCATTGACCTGGGGACCGACGTCAAACCCGAGGAGTTCGTGGCCGCCGTGCGGGAGCATCAACCACAGCTCCTGGGCATGTCGGCATTGTTGACGACGACCATGCCGGGGATGAAAGCGACCATCGAGGCCCTGGAGGAAGCGGAGTTGCGCGACACGGTCAAGATCATGGTCGGCGGCGCGCCGGTGACGGCGGCCTTTGCCGAGCAGATCGGGGCCGACGCCTACGCACCCGATGCGGGTAGTGCCGTGGACATCGCCCGAAGTCTCGTTGGATAGGCTGAAGAATGGTTTTCGCCGACCGTGTTCATCACCTGGCCCCAGAAGGGGCCTACTATATGCTGGCCCGTGCCCAGGCCCTGGAAGCGACCGGACGAGAGATCATCCACCTGGAGATTGGGCAGCCAGACGTGCCCACCTTCGAAAACGTGGCGCAAGCCGGAATCCGGGCCATTCAGGAAGGACACACCCGCTACAACCCACCCGCCGGCCTTCCAGCCCTGCGCGAGGCCATCGCTGAGGACGTCGGACGACGCCGGGGAATCGCAGTGCGACCCTCCCAGGTCGTCGTCGGACCAGGGGCCAAGCCAGCGCTGCTCTTCCCCACATTGGCCCTGGTTCGCCCCGGCGATGAAGCGATCTACCCTGATCCTGGATTCCCCACCTACTCCGCTATGATCGGCGTGGCCGGCGGCGTCCCGGTGCCCGTCCCCCTGCGCGAAGAAGAGAACTTCTCCTTCGACCTGACGGTGTTCGACCGGGTGGTGAGCGACCGCACCCGCCTGATTATCCTGAATTCCCCCAGCAACCCCACCGGCGGGGTGCTCCCGATGCCAGCGCTTGAGCGAATCGCTGACGCCGCACAGCGGCACGACATCTGGATTCTCTCAGACGAAATCTACACCCGGCTTGTGTTCGACGGCGTGACAGTCCCCACCATCGCCAGCCTGCCCGGCATGGCCGAGCGCACAGTGATCTGCGACGGCTTCTCCAAGACGTATGCCATGACCGGCTGGCGGCTCGGTTTCGGGATCATGCCAGAAGCCCTCGCCGAGCGGGTCACCCTCCTTTTGACCCACTCTATCGGCTGCACCGCCACGTTCACCCAATATGCGGGCCTGGAAGCGCTGACCGGCCCTCAGGACCAGGTCGAGGCGGTTGTGGCCAAGTACCAACGAAGAAGAGACGTGCTGGTGGACGGCCTGAACGCGATCCCCGGCCTGCAATGTCGCCGGCCACAGGGGGCGTTCTACGCGTTCCCGAACGTATCGGCGTTCGGCCGCACGTCCGACTGGCTGGCCGACTACCTGCTTGAAGAAGCTGGTGTAGCCGTGCTGCCCGGCACTGCCTTCGGCGAGGCAGGTGAGGGGTACCTGCGACTGTGCTTTGCCAACTCGATGCAGAACATCCACATCGCGCTTGAGCGGATCGCTGCCGCGCTCGCTAAGCTCGGCACGCCGTAAAGGGCCTGCAGGCCGGATGGCCTCCCACCAGCACCGGCCGGCCCAGCGCCTCCCCGATCTCCTGAGGCCGCATCTCATCCAGTGATTGTCCCTCCGGCCCGCCGAACATCGCCGCCGGGAGCAGCACCATGTCGCCCAGGTCCCGCTCCCGCAACTGCGCCACCACGTCCCGTCCGGTCAGCAGTCCCGCCACCGTCACCGTTTCGCCGAAGAAGCGGTTGACCACCGGCACGACCTCAGCGGGAAGACCGGCGACGTGGTGCTGTTCGCCGATACGCTCCCAGTCCGCCTCGTCCAGATTGGTCAGCGTGACGTAATTGCCAAAGAGGAAGGAGTAGTGGTACTCATCGTCTTCGACTTAGAGAGAACGGCGCAGGCCCAGCGGCATCTGGGCCACGAAACAGAACTCGCAGCGGTTATTGCAGCGCCGGACGGTGTCGAAGGTGGGGTGGGCGAACTCCATCCCCAGCGGCTCGTCGTACCGCCTCTCAGCCCCGATGGTGAACTCCCGCCCACTCCGGCGTACCTGTAGCGCTAACCGCTCCTCGGCCCCATAGAAGGGCACGTCAATAAGCTCCCAGAGCCGGTGACCGTTAATGGAAAGTTGTACCACTTGAGGCTGTGCTTATTGTGATCCTCTGGAGTGGCGATGTACAAGCGCCCGCTGTGGCTGTTTTGGGGCGGCCCCAGCGACGTGCCCCTGAAAGCCCTCTGCACCATGTACCTGCTGCGCTTTGGCGTCGAGCACTTTTTCCGTTTCGCCAAACGCCGGATGGGGCTGCTGATTGCGCAGACGTCCGACTTGGTCGCCGCGCAGAACTGGGTGTGGATCGTCACGCTGGCGTACATCCAACTACTGCTGGCACGCCACCTTGTCACCGCACAGCCTCGTCCCTGGGACCCCAAGCCACGCCGCGACCCGCAGCAGCCCTTGACGCCTGGGCAAGTGCGCCAGGCGTGGCCGGCATTTTCGCACGGGTTGGGTACACCGGCTCACTCGCCCAGACCTGCTGGAAAATCGCCAGGACGCGCGGTCGGATTCCATCCCAAGCCTCGGCAACGCTTCCCGGTGGTCACCAAGAAGCAAAAACAGCCGTCTGTGGCCTCGAAATAGGCATTGGTCTGTAGAATTGTGAAGGTTCAATCGGCTCAGATTCGTCTGAGCCCGTTTGGCGCTCTACAGTCCAGTAGAAACAAGTGAAGCTTTTATCTACATCGCAATGATCCGATTGATGGTTCGCAGGTTAGACAGCACATGACTTTTCAGACACTCTCTAAGACACTGTTACGCGAGGAACAGGTTGCGGTCGTGCCGGGGAATGCCTTCGGCCCGGGCGGCGACGGGTTCGTGCGCTGCTGTTATGCCACCGCGTATGAACAAATCGAGGAAGCCATGCACCGGCTGGAAAGGTTCATGTCGCGGCACGGGTAGTAGAGAACGATTTCACGATAAACCTGAGCGGCAGGAGCGATTTAATCGCTCCTGTTTTTTTATGGGGAGCTTGTTTGCTCGAAATTCTCCTCTTGACAAAGTAGGGATAATGGTATAGAATACTCTGTAGTGTAGAGTACTCTAAAAGGAGCTATCAAATGAACATCTCCCCTAACGAAGCCGAAGAAGCGCTGGCGGCCATCCAAAGGATGACGCAGAAGACCCGCCACTCGATCGCCAGCAGCGGCGCCTACATTTTCTTGATCATCACGGGCATCATCTGGCTGGTCGGATTTCTGTCCACCCAGTTCCTGCCCGGTGAAATCACCGTATATATCTGGACAGGGATGAGCGTCCTTGGCGCTGCCCTGGGCGTCCTGCTCGGCACCCGGATGGGCAAGCGCGTCCGCAGCCCATCGGCGAACGCCTCTGCAAAGCGAGCCGGCATCTTCTGGCTGCTCCTGGTCTTCTACTGCATTGCCGCCATCGCCATCGCCCGGCCGACGGACGGGAAGCAAGTGACCGCGTTCATCATCCTGTTCATCATGCTCGGCCAGCTGGCCATGGGCCTGCTGGTCTCTTTCTCCTCCGTCTGGTGGGCACTGCCGATCACCGCCCTGGCGCTGGTCGGCTACTTCCTGCTGCCCGATATTTTCTATCTCTGGATGGCCATCCTGGGCGGCGGCGGGATGATCGTCCTCGGCCTGTATATCCGCTTGAGGTGGTAGGCCATGGCCGAGTTGAATGAAACCATCCACCAGCCGGTGCGCCTGCGCATCATGGCCGCCCTGGTGACCCTGGAGGCGGGCAACGAGGTGAACTTTACTTACCTGCGCGACCTGCTCGAGGTCACCGCCGGCAACCTGGGCGCCCACCTGCGCAAACTGGAAGAGGCCGGCTACATCGCCGTCAACAAGACCTTCGTCGAACGCAAGCCGCGCACCTACGTCGCCGCCACGGCCGAGGGGCGCAAAGTCTTCCAGGAACACGTGGCGGCATTGGAATCAATCCTGAAAAGCAAGTGAGGCAAGATATGGACAGCATCGTACAGGTTGAAGGATTACGCAAGACCTACGGCCCAACCGTCGCCGTGGATGATGTCTCTTTCGAGGTCCGCGAAGGCGAGATCTTTGGGATGGTCGGCCCGAACGGGGCCGGCAAGACCACCACCATCGAATGCCTGGAGGGCCTGCGCAAACCGGACCAGGGGACGATCCGTGTCCTCGGCGTGGACCCGCAGCGCGAGAGCCAGACCCTGCGGGAACGCACCGGGATGCAACTGCAACAGTCCAACCTGCCAGACCGGATGCGCGTCTGGGAGGCGCTGGACCTGTATGCCTCGTTCTACCCCAAAGCGGCCGACTGGAAGGAACTGCTCGCCCAGTTGGGGCTGGAGGAGAAACGCAATGCCCCCTTCTCGAAGCTGTCCGGCGGGCAGAAGCAGCGCCTGTTCATCGCCCTGGCGCTCCTGCCCGACCCGCAGTTGGTCTTCCTGGACGAGCTGACCACCGGTCTCGACCCCCAGGCCCGCCACACCATCTGGGACCTGGTGCGCGACGTGCGTGCCAAGGGCAAGACGGTCCTGCTGACCACCCATTTCATGGAAGAGGCCGAGCGCCTATGCGACCGGGTAGCCATCCTCGACCACGGGCGGATCGTAGCGCTGGACACCCCGGCGGCCCTGATCCGTGGCCTGGGGGTGGAAGAACGTGTCGTCTTCAACCTGGATGGG
>DATKWP010000189.1:0-4107 GCA_035529535.1 Anaerolineae bacterium
CTGTCGCCGGTGAGTACACCGGTTGCACCCCCCACTGCGTGGGGGGCTTGAGATAAGGTAACGCTCGATGCGCATCACGATTCTGGCCGCTGGCTCGCGCGGCGACGTTCAACCGTACATTGCACTCGGCCTGGGCCTGCAACGCGCCGGGCATCGCGTGACCGTTGCAGCCTCCCTGGTCTTTGAATCCTTCGTCCGCGATTACGGGCTGGCCTTTGCCCCGGTGCAGGCCAACATTCAGGAATTCCTCAAGCAACCGCAGGTCCAGCAACTCCTGCGCCACCCCAACCCTGTGCGCCTGTTCCGCGATTTTGGGCCGCTGTTCGAATCATTGATGGGTGCGTTCGACGATTTCTGGCAGGCCAGCCAGGGCGCGGACGCGCTGGTGGTTTCACCCGGCGCGTTGGGTGGGTACGACTGCGCCGAAAGGCTGGGCATACCGGTTTTCCTGGCGCTCGTGCAACCCCTCAACCCGACCGACGCCTTCCCTACCTTTTTCCTGCCCTACCGGCTCCCGTTGGGTCCATTCACAGCGCTCTACAACCGGGCCTCCCACCGGCTGTTTGAACAGGCCCTGTGGCAGGCTGTTCGCGCTCATCTGAACCGCTGGCGGCAGGCTACGTTGGGCCTGCCAGCGCTCGGCATCCTCACCGATCCATATCGCCGCATGCGTGATGCACGCGTGCCGTTTCTGTTTGGCTACAGCCCAACCCTTGTGCCCAAACCGCACGACTGGGCCGCCGAACATACCGTTACCGGCTACTGGTTCCTGGACACCCCGCCGGGCTGGCAGCCGCCCGTCGAGTTGGCCAGGTTCCTGGAGGCCGGGCCGCCGCCGGTATACGTGGGCTTTGGCAGCATGAGCGACGAAAAACCGGAAGCGCTTACCCACATGGCGCTGGACGCACTGAACATGACCGGGCAGCGCGGCGTCCTGCACACCGGTTGGACCGGGCTGGGCGGCGGAGGCCTGCCCGACACGGTGCTCCAGGTCGGCTCGGTGCCGCATGACTGGCTCTTTCCGCAGATGGTCGCCGTCGTGCATCATGGTGGCGCAGGCACCACGGGCGCGGGCCTGCGTGCTGGCGTCCCGTCTATTATCACGCCCTTCATGATGGACCAATTTGCGTGGGCCAAGGCGGTCACCGATTTGGGCGCAGGGCCACCGTGCATACCGGTCAAGACACTCACCGCTGACAAACTGGCGGCCGCGATCCACGCGGCAACCGGCGACGAATCGTTGCGCAGGCGCGCCGCCGAGTTAGGCACCGTCATTCGCGCCGAAGATGGAGTCGGACGCGCGGTCGAGACCATTCACCGGTACTTGAAGGAGGCTGAAGAATGAGAGTGAGCGAATGCGTGGGATGCATCCAGTTTCCGTGTGCTGACGTAAAGCACGAGTGCTACGTCGTCCCCGACGTAGACGTGAGGCCGCAAGACGTCTCCATCGTCATGATCTCGGAGGCCGCCCCCGCCAGTCCCGCCGATTATTACTATGCGGGAGGAGATGCTGTGTTCCAACAGACCACGGTCCAGGCCTTCAACGACGCGGGTGCAGCCGTCACATCCATACACGACATCCTTGGCCTGGGCGTGTACCTCACCACCACCGTCAAATGCGGGAAAACGGGCTATGGCATCAAGGCGGCTACCATCGAGGAATGCTCGCGCATACTGGAACGTGAACTGGCCCTGTTCCCCAGCGTGAAAGTATTTCTGCTCATGGGGGACGTGGCCATCAAGGCCATCAACTACATCGCCAGGAGAGCGGGCGAAGGGCGGGTGATCCCGGCCGGCTCCACCTACAAGATCCGCGATCGGGAATACTTTTTCCGCGGGGCACGGGCCATCCCATCGTACTTGCAGGCAGGCCCCAGTTTCTTCATCGAGAAGAGCAAGCGCCGAATGATCGCCCAAGACATCGCGACCGCACTGAGCCTCGTGAAGTAGACTGCATTTACGGCATCTTTCTCGACATGGCAGTAAGTTGCTGAGGCAGACAAAGAGAACTGAGGTGTACCGATGGGGACTGAAGTCGCTCATCACGTTAAAGCACTTCTTGCGGCATACGATTCGAATGCGCCGGGCCTTGCCGCGGACAAACTGCGCCAGTTGTGGCTCCAGTTCGAACCCAAGAGCGTGGCTGGCATAAAGGCCGAGCAGCGCGAGCAACAGGAAACGGTGGGGATTCCCATCCCCGTGCTCAAGTTGATCGGCCAGGAGGTGGCCAAGGTGGCCCGCAGGCGGGTGGCGGACTTGATTCCCCTGACCCGGCTGTTGTGGGATCGCTACGGGCGGGAGGGGCGTGTCGTGGCGTTGATCGCCCTGGGGGCGATGGAGCGGGCTGAGCCCGACACGATCGTGCCACTGCTGATGGAGCTGTGCCGTACTTGTGTCACCTGGGAAGATTGTGATCGCCTGGCAATGGACGGGCTTGAGCCGGTGGTGCGCAAGAATCCGCAGGAGTGGCTGGGTACGATGGAACCCTAGCTGGTTGACGAGAACAGGTGGGTGCGACGCGCTGGGGTCACTGTGGTCGCTCGCCTGCCCATGAAACACCCGGCCTACACCGCACGCTGCCTGGAGATGATTGAGCCTTTGCTGGCCGAGGAAGATACAGACGTCAAGAAGGCGCTCAGTTTCGCCATTCGGCTGGCAGCGCGGGGAGAGGCGGCGCCCGTGCGCGAGTTCCTGCGCGCCCACGTTCCTCCGCACAACCCGGCCGCCACTTGGGTGTTATGCGATGCGATTCGAAGCATGACGAACAAGTTCCTGCCCGAGTTCAGGTCGTTGCTGCCACTTTACGAGGATTGGGCCGCGGACCCAACCCTGAGCGCAAATGATCGCCGCTCCGTGGAGAGCGCGATTGAGGTTCTACGAGGGTCATCTCGAACCGCGGCCTGCGGCACGGGCTGGCGGACGCCGGATACAGCCAGGCCACAGCGTTGGCGCAGAGACTGAAAGAGTGCCGCATCATCCGGCTGTTCACCAGCCCGCTTCTGCGGGCCATGCAGACTGCCGAGGTCCTGGCGAATGAGTTGGGGATTCCGTACGCAGTCACGGATGCGCTGCGCGAATACGACTGTGGCGTGATGGAAGGAAGATCGGATGAGAGCGCATGGGAGACCTACGAAGAGGTGCTGCAGGACTGGGTAAATGGCCACTGGGAGCGGCGCATCGAGCAGGGAGAGAGCCTCGAAGAGATCAAGGCACGGTTCGTGCCGTTCGTGGAGGGCCTCGTGAAGGAGTACCAGGGCTCGAAAGCAGGGATCGTGCTGGTTGGGCACGGCGGGCTCTATCGCTGCACGTTGCCGCTGGTGCTGGAGAGCGTGGACCTGAAGTATGCGCTGGTACATCCCATCGGCCCGACCGAGTACGTGGTTGCCGAGGAGAGAGCGGGGAGATTGGTTTGTGTGACATGGTGTGGTAGGGGAGGAGTTGGAGCGCTATGAACTTCTGGCAAGGGAAGAAAGTGAGATTGAGGGCCATCGAGCCAGCGGACGCTGAATCCTTCATCCGCTGGAATCTGGACAGCGAGCGCGCCCACCACCTTGACTTTGTGTGGCCCCCCACCTCGGAGGCCTCGGTGCGCGCCTGGGCGGAGGTAGAGTCGAAGCGCAAACTGGAGCACGACACGTTTCGCTGGATAATCGAGAACCAGGATGGCGAGCCGGTAGGCGGGTTTGACACCCACCACTGCAATCCGCGCGACGGCACGTTCAGTTATGGCGTAGACGTCGCGCCGGAGCACCAGCGCCAGGGCTACGCCAGCGAAGCCATCCGGATCGTGCTCAGGTACTACTTCCGCGAGTTGCGCTACCAAAAGGTCACCGTGCCGGTGCACAGCGACAACCCGGCCTCCATCCGCTTGCACGAGAGCCTGGGGTTTCAACGGGAGGGCACCCTCCGGCGTATGTTCTTTACGCGAGGCCACTTCGTGGACGTGATCTGGTTTGGCATGACGGTCGAGGAGTTTCGGGATGCAGAAACAGGAAGTTGAAGGTCTACTCTCGGTAGCCAGATATGGTCAAGATCGGTTCGTACAGGTGGAAGGGTACCGCAAGCCCAGGGAAGTGGCAGGTCTCGTCGCGCACTTTTTGGGATAAG
>DATKWP010000190.1:0-5379 GCA_035529535.1 Anaerolineae bacterium
AAACTGGCCGCGCACCGGCTGCGGGAGATGTGGAGCAGCCAATAAAGCTCGCCGCCCCCGTCCCCGGGGGCGTCCTAGAATGGCTGGGTACGAACGAATACTTCTTTGGAGGTCATGGATGTCTGACGTACACAAAGCAGCTGACCACTTGACAGAGTTGGAACGCCGGTACGATTTCTTCGTCGGCATAGATTCCGACGGCTGCGCGTTCGACACGATGGAGATCAAGCACAAGGAGTGCTTTATCCCCAACATCATCAAGCATTGGGGGCTGCAGGCGGTCTCCAAGTACGCCCGGGAGGCGGGTGAGTTCGTCAACCTGTACTCCAAGTGGCGCGGCATCAACCGCTGGCCGGCCCTGGTGATGGTCTTTGATCTGCTGCGCGAGCGGCCGGAGGTGCAGGCGCGGCACGCGGCTGTCCCCCAGGCCCCCCGCATCCGGGAGTTCATCGCCGACGAGGCTTGCCCCAAGAGCAATGACGGCCTGCGGGCCTACATGACCGCCCACCCCGATCCGGAATTGGATACGGCGTTGGCATGGACAACCGGCGTCAACGCCAGCGTGGCCGACATGGTGCACGGGGTGCCCCCCTTCCCCTATCTGCGCGAGAGCCTGGAGTACCTGGCCGACAAGGCCGACATGATGGTCGTCTCCGCCACGCCGGTAGAAGCACTGGTCCGAGAGTGGGAGGAGCACGACATCGCCCGCTATGCGCGCGCCATCGCCGGACAGGAAATGGGCTCCAAGAGCCAGCACCTGGAGTTGGCCGCCAGGGGCAAGTACACCCCCGACCACATCCTGATGATCGGCGATGCACCAGGAGACATGAAGGCCGCCCGGCAGAACGGCGCACTTTTCTTTCCGATCAACCCAGGCCGCGAGGACGAATCCTGGCGCCGGTTCTACGAGGAAGCGGTGCACAAATTCCTGGCCGGCACGTACGCGGGCGAGTACGAGGCAGCGCTCGTGGCAGACTTCGAGGCACTGCTGCCGGAAGTGCCACCGTGGAAGAAGTGAAAAGTCAGCAAATCAGCACATGACAAATCAGCAAATCGGCAAGTCAGCGATTGGTGATCAGGGATCAGGGAGTAGTGAACTTATGCTTATCGGCGAAGGCTACAAGGACGAGCCCCTGCCGGAAACCAGGATTTCCAGCCTGGTGGCGGAGGGGCTGGCGCGGCTCGACCTGAGAGGGAAGCGCGTGCTGGCCATCATCCCCGACGGCACTCGTACCGCGCCGACACCCCTTGTCTTCCGGCTGTTTGGCGAGGTGCTGGAGGGGCAGGCGGCGGTGTTGGACTACCTGGTGGCGCTGGGGACCCACCCGCCGATGGACGAGGCAGCGTTGAGCCGGCTGGTCGGCGCGCCGGTGCACAACGGGCGGGCAGGTTCGGCGCGCATCTTCAACCATTGCTGGGACGAGGCTGCCACGTTCACCACGCTGGGAACCATCACGGAAGCGGAAATGCGCGATCTGAGCGAGGGGATGTTGTCGTTGGATGTGCCAGTCAGAGTCAACAAGATGGTCCTGGACTACGACCAACTCCTGGTATGTGGGCCGGTCTTTCCCCACGAGGTGGTGGGGTTCTCTGGGGGGAACAAGTACTTTTTTCCGGGCATCGCCGGCCCCGAGATCATAAACGTGACGCACTGGCTGGGCGCGCTATTGACCAGCCGGGCTATCATCGGCACGGTGGACACGCCGGTGCGCCGCATGATTGACCGGGCGGCCTCGTTCATCCCCACGCCACGGCTGTGCTGTGCCTTCGTGATGCACGGGCAATCGCTGCACGGCCTGTACGTCGGCGCGATGGAGGAAGCCTGGCGCGCGGCGGCGGCACTGTCCGCCCAACTCGACGTCGTGTACGTGGAACGCCCCTTTCGGCGCGTGCTCTCGGTGATGCCCCCCATGTACGACGACCTGTGGACCGCCGCCAAGGGGATGTACAAGATGGAACCGGCTATCGCCGACGGCGGGGAGGTCATCATCTACGCCCCCCACATCACCGAAGTCTCGTACACCCACGGGGAACTCTTGGACGAGGTCGGCTACCACGTGCGCGATTACTTTCTCAAGCAGTGGGAGCGCTTCAAGGGGTACCCGTGGGGAGTATTGGCCCACTCGACCCACCTGCGTGGCGCCGGCACCTATGAGCATGGCGTCGAGCGCCCGCGCATCCAGGTCACGCTGGCCACCGGCATCCCGCGCGAACGCTGCGAGCGGGTCGGCCTGGGCTACCTGGACCCGGCGACAGTGGACCCCGAAGCGTGGGCCGGCCGTGAGGATGAGGGAATATTGCTCGTCAGGCGAGCGGGAGAAATGCTGTATCGGGTCAAATCAGCAAATCAGCAAATCGGCAAATCAGCAAAATCAACCAATCGGCAAACCGGCGACTAGCAAAGTCTTGGAAGGAGAAGAGGAGGGGTGGCAACGTACAGCGAGTGGGAAGCCCAGGTGTCAGAGAAAGTGAAATCTGAAGGAGTATGGAAGTTCTACGGCTATCGTAAGGCATTATTCTTCTACGACCTGTGCTGGCAAGATTGCGAGCAACTGCTGAAGCATCCGCTAGGACGGGCGGTTTCGGAACAGCTGATCCGCAGTGCAGGCTCCATCGCTGCCAACATCGAAGAGGGGTACGGTCGTGGATACGGCAAAGATCGGGTTCGCTTCCTGGGATTCTCTCTAGGATCAGCACGCGAGAGCAAAGGTTGGTACTATCGCGCCAAAGACCTCCTGAGACCGGAGGTCCTGACCCACCGTCTCTCACGCATTAGCGAGGTCATCGCCCTGATTGTCACCGAGATCCATTACTCTACCCAGCATCGCTGAGCAGGGTCGCCCACCGATTTGCTGATTTGCTGATTTATAGATTTCCACAGGAGGTTCTAGCATGCGTGAATCCACAACACAATGCGACATCGGCCTCATCGGACTGGCTGTGATGGGGCAGAACCTGGTGCTCAATATAGAGAGCCACGGCTTCTCGGTGGCCGTGTACAACCGGACCACCGAGCGGACGCTGGAGTTTATGAAGGAGCGGGCGACCGGGAAAAATATCCACGCGGGCACCACGATCGAGGAATTCGTCGGCCTGTTAAAGCGCCCGCGCGCGCTTATGTTGATGGTCAAGGCTGGCGCGCCGGTAGATGAGATGATCGAGCAGGTGGTCCCCTACCTGGAGCCGGGCGACCTGATCGTGGACGGTGGCAACTCTTTCTTCAAGGATACGGAGCGGCGGGCTGAGGCAATGCAGAAGAAGGGGCTCTTGTACATCGGCACCGGCGTCTCGGGCGGGGAATATGGCGCGCTGCACGGCCCCAGCATTATGCCGGGCGGCCAGCCCGAAGCCTATGAGCGGGTGCGCCCCATGCTCGAGGCCATCGCGGCCAAGGTGAACGGCGACCCGTGTGTGACTTACATCGGGCCTCGCGGCGCCGGGCACTATGTGAAGACAGTGCACAATGGCATCGAGTACGGCGACATGCAACTCATCGCCGAGGCCTACGACGTCCTCAGCCGGGCGGGGGGGCTATCGGCGGCGGAGCTGCACCAGGCCTTTGCCGGGTGGAATCGGGGCGAACTCTCATCGTACCTGATCGAGATCACAGCCGACATCTTCGCCAGGATGGACGACGAGACCGGCAAGCCGCTGGTGGACCTGATCCTGGACGAGGCGCAGCAGAAGGGCACCGGCAAGTGGACCTCGCAGAATGCGCTGGACCTGGGTGCCCCCACCCCCACCATCAACGCCGCCGTGGAGAGCCGCATCATCTCCGCCTACAAGGAGGAGCGGGTGGCGGCCTCGCAAGTCCTGGCCGGTCCGGCTGCTGTGTACCACGGGGACCGGCAGGCGCTGGTCCAGGACGTGCGGCAGGCGCTCTTTGCGGCCAAGGTCTGCTCTTACGCCCAGGGCATGGCCCTCCTGCGGGCGGCCAGCCACGAGTACGGCTATGGCCTGAACCTGGCTGCCATCGCTCGCATCTGGCGCGGCGGGTGCATCATCCGCGCCGTGTTCCTCAACGACGTCAGCCGGGCGTTCGAGCGGAACCCGGAACTCCCCAACCTGCTCCTGGACCCATACTTCAAAGAGGCAGTAGAGAGCCGCCAGGGTGCGCTGCGCCGCGTGGTCCAGGCCGCCGTGGGTGTGGGGATCCCGTGCCTGGCTTTCAGCGCCTCCCTGGCCTACTACGACGCCTACCGCACCGCCCGCCTGCCCGCCAATCTGACCCAGGCACAACGGGATTACTTTGGCGCACACACCTACCGGCGCGTGGACAAAGAAGGGGTGTTCCACACCGAGTGGACCCCGGAGGGGGCATAGCGATGGCCGAGCCAAGAAACGTCGTCGTCGCCCAGTCGGGCGGCCCTTCACCGGTCATCAACAACTCGTTGCGGGGGGTCGTGGAGACCTGCACAGGGCTGCCGGAGCACTTTGGCACGGTCTACGCCGGCTACCACGGCCTCGAAGGCGTGCTCCGGGAGGAACTGCTGGACCTCTCTGCCCAGGATGCAGAGGAAATCGCGCTGCTGCGTACGACCCCGGCCGCCGGGACCATCGGCACCTGCCGCTACAAACTCAAGGGGAGCCAGCAAGAGGATTTCGAGCGCATCGTCGCCGTCTTCAAGGCCCACGGCGTGGGCTACTTTTTCTACATCGGCGGCAACGACTCGATGGACACCGCCCACAAGGTGGCACAGTTGGCCCACGAACGGGGGTTGGACCTGGTAGCCACCGGTGTACCCAAGACAGTGGACAACGACGTAGGGGACGACGAGTTCAAACTGATTGACCACACCCCCGGTTACGGCAGCGTGGCCCGCTACTGGGCGCTCGCCGTGCAAACTGCAGACCAGGAGAACGCCGGTTCCTCCCCCTCGGACCCGGTGCTGGTGCTCCAGGCCATGGGCCGCAAGATCGGCTTCATCCCCGCTGCCGCCCGCCTGGCCGATCCACAGCGGGAGATGCCGCTCCTCATCTTCTTGCGCGAGTCAGGGCTCACGTTGGCGGAACTGGCCGACCGGGTCAACGACCTGCTGCGGGAGCGGGGGCGGGCGCTGGTCGTCGTCGGCGAGGGGTTCGACGTCGGAGAAATCGGCGAGCGGAAGGACGTCTTCGGCCACACGATGTTCTCCTCCAGCGAGACGACCGTGGAACAGGTGGTGGTCAACTATCTCAACCAGGTCGGGCTGGCGGCTCGGGGGTCAGCGCGGGGCAACGTGCCCGGCACCGACCAACGCCACAACGTCATCGCCTCCTCCACAGTGGACCTGGAGGAGGCCTACCAGGTGGGGCGCAAGGCGGCCTTGATCGCCGTCGAGGAAGGGTCCGGCTACATGGCGACCATCCTGCGCGAGCCCGGCCCCCTCTACCGGGTGC
>DATKWP010000191.1:0-3607 GCA_035529535.1 Anaerolineae bacterium
CTTGTCCTCTATGTGTATGGAGGTGTGTGATGATCAACCTGTTCCTGCGTTCGACGCTGGTGCTCGCGCTGCTGTTCGGCCTGCTGTTTGCCGTGGGCATGATGGCGGTCGCTTACTTCGATCTCCCGATTGGGGTGGCGGTCATCTTTGCCCTCGGCACGCTGGCTCTCCAGTACCTCATCGGCCCCACCATTCTCCAGTGGATCTATAAGATCGAATGGGTCGAGCCGCAGCGGGTCAGCCCGGAGTTGGCCCGCTTCATGGAGGAGACGTGTGCCAGCCATAACTTGTCCCTGCCTCGCTTCGGTGTCATCAACGACGGCAACCCCAATGCCTTCACCTTCGGCCATTACCCCGCCGACGCCCGGCTGGTTGTGACCCGCGGGCTGCTGGAACTGCTGTCTGCCGACGAGGTCAACGCGGTGGTGGGGCACGAACTGGGCCACGTCGCCCACTGGGACTTTGTGGTCATGACGGTGGCGGCCGCCGTGCCATTGCTGCTGTACATCTTTGCCCGTTTCACCTTCGGCGGGGGTCGAAGTAGCCGGCGCAGCGGGCGAGGTGGAGGGGGCGGGTACATCGCGCTGGCCGGCCTGATGGCCTACGTGGCCTATTTCATCAGCCAGTTCATCGTGTTGCTCCTCTCGCGGGTGCGCGAGTATTACGCCGACCAGTTCTCGGGCCAGGTGACCGGGCAGCCCGACGCGCTGGCACGCGGATTGGTCAAGGTTGCCTATGGGCTGGCCCGGGCGCCGCGGGAAGGGCTGCAGAAAGACGACGCCCGCATGGTCGCCGGGCGAGCGTTCGGCATCTTCGACCCCAAGGTCGCCCAGGTATTGGCCCTCTCAGGGGCGGGCACCGGCGTGGTCACGGCCGACGCCATGGCCAACGCGATGAAATGGGACCTGTGGAACCCGTGGGCCATGTGGTACGAACTCTCCTCGTCCCACCCTCTGCCGGCCAAGCGCATCCGCGCGCTTGGCAAGCAGGCCGAGGCCCTGCACCAGGTGCCCAGTCTCACTTTCCCCGGGCAGCAGCCGGAGAGTTACTGGGACGAGTTCCTGGTGGACCTGGCGCTCAACAACCTGCCCCTGCTCGGTTTTCTGGTTGGGGCGGGAGTGGCGGTGGTGGGCGTGTTTGCCGGCCTGCCGTTGTTCGGTGCCGGCATCGGGCTGCTGGTCTGGGGAGCCACCTGGTGGCTCAAGCGGCGCTTCGTCTACCGGCGCGGCCTGGACGAGCCGCGCACGGTGAGCGACCTGGTGGGCGAGGTCAAAGTCAGCCGGGTGCGGGGTATCCCCGCCACGCTGCACGGTCGCATCATCGGCAAGGGCATCCCCGGCCTGTACTGGAGCGAGGACCTGGTTCTGCAGGACCAGTCGGGCTACATCGTGCTCGACTACCGGCAGCCATTGCGGCTGTGGGAGAACCTGTTTGGGCTGCTGCAGACCGATCGCCTGATCGGGGCGACGGGGCAGGCCAGGGGCTGGTTCCGCCGTGCTCCCCGCCCCTTCTTCGAACTGCGCGAGTTGGTGCTGGAGGACGGCCGGGTCGTGCGAACCTACGTCTACCCACTGGGTGAGCTCGCCAACTATGCGGTGCTGGCGCTGGGTGTGCTGACGCTGATCGCGCAGGTGGCAACACTGGCAATGTAGTAGCGGCTTTGCGGCAGTGCACCTATGGTGTACAATACCCGGTGACTAACCTGGCTAAGGAGGAACAACATGCTTAAGGCAGGACTGATCGGAGCAGGAGTCGGTTTCGTGCTGGCGCTGGTCGCCGTGCTGGTCACGCCCTTTTGCAACCCATGTGTGGCGTTGCTGCTGGGCCTGGGTGTTGGCGTGCTGGCGGCCGTGTGGGAGCGCCCGGCCACCTCGGGAGGTAGCGCCGGTGAGGGAGCCAAGGCCGGGGCCATCGCCGCCGTCGGCGGCCTGCTCGGCCAGATGGTCGGGGCGGTGGCCAACGGCCTTATGGTGGGGCCTGAGAAAGCGGCCGAGATGTTCCGTCAACTGAACATTGATGTGCCGGCAATCACGCAACAAACCTACTGGGTCTACAACGTCGGCGGCAACTGCCTGTGCGGCGCGTTCAGCGTGGCGCTGGGGGCCGGCCTGGGGGCGCTCGGTGGCCTCTTGTGGTACCAGGTCAAGGGCAAGAACCAGCCGCCTGCCAGCCCTTATGCGGGGACGCTGTAGACCAGAGGCCTGTCAGGTCTGCCAGACCTTATGCGGGGACGTTGTAGACCAGAGACCTGGCAGGTCGCGGGTGAGTACACCCGGGACAGTCTCGGACCATGGAGCAGTTAGACCTCAGCCAGTACGCGGGCAGGCTGGAGCAGTATTTTGCGTCCCTGGACGGCGTGGTGCTGGCTTACCTGTTCGGCTCGCACGCGCGGGGGCGGGCCTGGAAGCACAGTGACGTGGACGTCGCCGTGCTGCTTGCAGGAAGCCCCGACGACGACCGCTGCTTCGACGTGCGGCTGGAGGTCATCGGCGGGCTGATGGATATATTCCACACGGACGACGTGGACGTGTTGGTCCTCAACCAGGCTCCACCGGCGCTGCGTTACGCCGTACTGCGTGACGGCATCTTGCTCTTCTGCCGCGATCGCCAGGCCATGATCGAATTTCGCGTGCGGGCGGTAAACGAGTACCTGGATTTCAAACCCATCCTGAAGCGGCACGAGCGCGCCGTCCTGGAGAAAGCGCGGAAGGGAGAGTTGCTCAGTGGATACGACCCCTATCGTGGAGCGCTTGAGCGTTATCGCCAACTGCGTGAGCGCCTTGCAGAAACTCCGCCCCCTGACGTATGACGAATTTGCCTGTGAGCACGTACTCGTCGGCTCAGCGGAACGGGATTTCCAGGTGGCGATCCAGGCTGCACTTGACATCGGCAGCATCATCCTGGCCGACCAGTGGGTCATGGTGCCGGGTGAGTACAAGGACATTTTCCCCAAACTGGCCGAGATTGGTGTCCTGCCGCCTGACCTGGCGCAGCAACTGGTCGGCATGGCCAAGTTCCGCAATGTGCTGGTGCACCTATACCTGGAAGTAGACCTACAGAAGGTCTACCGGTATCTCCACGAGAACCTGGACGACTTAGAGACCTTCGCCCATCATGTTGGCGAGTGGCTGCAGGCGTACGCCGGCGAGGCGTGAGCTCCTCGTACCCCGATGAGCACCCTTACCATACGTTTCCTTGGCACGTCGGCGGCGCGCCCCATCCCGCGTTGGGGCTGTACCTGCCCCCAATGTGCCGCCGCCCAGGTTGACCCGCGCGCGCGGCGCACCCGTTCCGCCATCCTGGTCAACGGCACGTTGCTGGTGGATGCCGGCCCGGACATCTACGCCCAACTGCGCTCTCTCCCTTACGAGGACCTGGCCCACATTGATCACATCGTCATCACCCATCCGCACGCCGACCACTACCTGGGACTGGACGACCTGGCGGCACTGCGCCGCATCTCCCAACTCCCCATCTTGCCCATCTACGCCCTCCCCGACGGCTGGGAGCGCATCCAGGACGGTTTCCGTTATCTCATCGCAACTGAAACCAGCGAGTACGACCGGCGGCCGTTCGTCCGCTGTGAGATCCGGCTGAACGAGCCGCT
>DATKWP010000192.1:0-5231 GCA_035529535.1 Anaerolineae bacterium
CTCTACGCGGTCAAGGCGGGCGGACGCACGATCTTCTATGGCACCGATACAGCGACGTTGCTGGAGGACACGTGGCAGGCTTTTCACCGGCACGGGCTGCGCTTCGACGTGGTGATCCTCGATCACACCTACGGCCCTGACCAGCCGGGAAGTGACCACCTGAGCGCCCATCAGTTCATCGAGCACGTGGCGCGCATGCGCGAGGAAGGTCTGCTGGCCGACCAGGCGCGTATCCTGGCGACGCACATTGCCCACGAAGGCAACCCGGCGCACCCGGAACTGGTGGACTGGGCGGCGCAGCACGGCTACGAAATCGCGTACGACGGGCTTACGGTGTGAGGTTTCATATGGGTGGATACACGAGGAAGACCCGGCCACGTCCGGGGAGTTGACATCTATAAGGGAGGGGCGGACTGATTGCAGAGAAACTTTCCTATGTTAAGGGTAATCGGATTGAAGCGCAGAATTATGTAGCCATGTTCAGAAATTCCGCATCTATTTTTTGCAAAGGAGGATCAAATGGACATGCAAGTCCTGGTGGCCTACGCCACCAAGTACGGCGCGACGGCGGAGATTGCCGAGAAGATTGGGCAAGTGCTTCGTCAAGCAGGTTTGCGTACCGACGTGCTGCCCACGGATCGCGTCAGCGACCTGACCCCATACACGGCGGTTGTGCTGGGAAGCGCGGTTTACGTGGGCCAATGGCGCAAGGAGGCGGCAACGTTCCTGGAGGCCAACGAGAAGAGCCTGGCCGAGCGACAGGTGTGGCTCTTTTCTAGCGGGCCCACGGGCGAGGGAGAGCCGGTGCAGTTGATGAAAGGCTGGCGCTTCCCCAAGGCGCAGCAACCCATCGCCGACCGCATCCGGCCCCGCGACATCGCCTTGTTCCATGGCGTGCTGGACACGAAAAAGCTCGGCTTCGCCGAGAAGCTGATGGTCAAGGGCATCAAGGCGCCGGTCGGCGACTTTCGGGATTGGGATGCCATCACCTCTTGGGCCACGGCCATCGCCGATGCGCTGAAACAAGACGTCCCGTAGCCGATTGCGCCCCGGTGGCACCATGTGACTACCTTTGTTCGCACCGGCCAGTGGCCTGGGGCACCGTTGCCGCAGGTGAACCGCGCGCATGCGCAGGCTGAATTGGTGCGACGCTATCTGCACTGCTGCGGGCCGTCAACAGCGGAGCATCTGGCAGCGTGGGCGGGGGTCGCGCCGGCTCAAGCTGCTCAGGCGTGGAGTCTCGTGGAGCGCGAACTGGTGGAGGTCAACGTTGACAGGCGAACAACGTGGCTGCAGCAGCGCGACCTCCCGCGTTTCACGTCGTTTGCAGAATCGAAATAACATTCTCGGCTCGGATGCCCACACAGGTTGATGTTTTCCTCATCTGGGTGTAGACTGGGGGCATAGCATTGACCATATGCACAGGTGGGTATGACATCACACTCGAAGGAGGAAACCATGACGACCAATCCCATCAAACCTACCCGCCGCGATTATATTGACTGGTTGCGGGTGCTGGCGGTGTTATTGCTCATGCTCAACCACACCGCGTGTATCTTTGACATTTTCCTGCCTTTCTACATCGAGAACGCTCAGAAGAGCAAGGCTCTGTCCTACCTCTTTCTGAACGGGTTCGAACCGTGGCACATGCCATTGTTCTTCCTGCTGGCCGGGGCGAGCACGTGGTTCGCACTCTCCTTTCGCAGTGCAGGCGAATACGTGGCTGAGCGTTTCAAACGGCTGATCATCCCGTTCATTTTTGCCCAACTGGTGCTCATTCCCCCCCAATCGTACATCGGTCTGAGGTCCCACAAGGGGTATACGGGGTCTTTTTGGCAGTTCTATCCCCGTTTCTTTGAGATGAACCCCGAAGGCATCGAAGGATACACCGGGGGGTATACACCGGGTCACCTGTGGTTCGTGCCGGTTCTGTTCATCCTGGCCATGGTGGCACTGCCGGGCTTTCTATTTTTGAAGAGCAGGCGAGGCCAACGGCTGATCGGCGGGCTGGCAGCGCTGTGTGCGCGTCCAGGTGGACTGTTCCTGCTCGTCATTCCCATGGTGCTAATGGACAGGCTGCCCGGCGTTGGCCCCTTGAACCCCTTCCTCTACTTGACCGTGTTTGTATACGGTTTCATTCTCATGGCTGACCCGCGCTTTACGGAAGCGGTGGACAGGCACAAGGGTGCCGCGCTGATTCTGGGGTTGGTCACCCTGGCGACGATGATTGGGGTTCCTGCGCTGGGAATCCGGCTATCTCCCCGGTTGGACGCGGTTTTGGTCGCGTTCTACCGCAGTTTCACCGCCTGGTGCTGCCTGGTCGCGTTGCTCGGGTATGGCCGCAAGTACTTGAACTTTGGCGGCAAGGTGTTGCGGTACGCCAGTGAAGCGGCCTATCCGTTCTACATTCTCCACCAAACCGTGATCGTCCTCATCGGCGCAGTCGTGGTCCGCTGGAGCATCGCAGTACTGCCCAAGTTCTTGATCATTGCTGTGGCGTCCACCATCGTCTCGGTTCTGGTATACGAAGTGGCGATCCGGCACATCAACGTGATGCGTTTTCTGTTCGGTATGAAACCCAAACGGCGCGCTTGAACCTCCAGCCCATGCAGCGCTGCTTTCCGTATCGAACGGCTCGGCGTTCGCCCTGTTGCAGCAAGTGGTGGCCCCCGAGATGCAGGGGCGCGTGTTCACGCTGATCATGAGCGTGAGCAACGGGCTGACGCCGCTCGGCCTGGCGATCGGGGGGCCGGTGGCCGACGCGCTGGGGGTGCGGTTCTGGTTCGGGCTGGCGGGCGTGGTGAGCGTAGCGTTGAGCCGATTCATCTCAAGCGACGAAAGGGGCAAAGCAATGAGCAACGGAAGAATACTGCGGCAGACGTTCGGTTTCACCCTGGTCTTGTTGTTGCTGAGCGGGTGTGGCGGAGTGCACGTTGAGCCGACCACCCCGCCAGAGCCGCCTACCACTACCCCCACACCGCTCCCACCGACGGTCACAGCAACGCCTACGCCCACGGCGGCGGTGTCGCTTCACGGTGACGAGCAGACTCCTACCCCGCCAGAGCCGAGCGGGGGGGAAGTGGAGATTCGCATCCCCTTCGATATCTTCAGCGAAGGCGAATCGCCGCCGGCCGACGTGCCAGAGTGCGTCAACACGATCCCCTTCCGCATCACCACGGATGGGCCCCGAAGCATGATGGAAGGTGAAGGCCGGATTGATTGCCAGTTCGTGGACACGCCGCAGGGAGCGCCGATCACCTATAACGTGATTTTGGAATTTGATGGCGTGCTGAACGGCGAACTGCTTCCCGCTACACCCGACAAGCCATCCGGCTGGGTGGATGCCTACCTGACGGTGGACGGTGCAATCGTACAGTACTACGCCGACTACCCTCCGGAGGCAACGAATCCGTGTCCCGAGAGCAACCCCTGCCGTACGCCAACGTCGGACGTCATACCGCTGCCTTTCGATTACCAAGAGGGCAGCATGGTCACCACGCCATGGGTTTTCATTTTGCACCTGCGATGAATCTACGTCGTCCTCCTGGTTCAACTGCTCGTTCCGGGTTCCAGTGCAGGTCATAGCGGGCATAAGTCAGCGCAGACCCTAAAGGTCTCGGAAGACCTTTAGGGTCTTTCAGGTATGGGGAAAAACTGCTTGCGCCCACCGACCCAGATGTAGGCCCGGCGTGGCCCGTCGCGGTAAGCGGCAAAGTCGTCGGGGTCTACCCGTTGGTCGGTCTCCTCGTCGTAGCCGTACCAGCGCAGAATGTGGTGAGCGCTCCCACATCTCCACCAGCGGCGTCGGGAAGACGACGAGCGGGCGGGGCGCAAGGTAGACTATTTGCTCCGTTTCTCTGGATTCCCCATCGCGATCGCAGAGGCCAAAGCCCAGGGGGAATCACCTGAGCGCGGGCTGGAACAGGTCAAGGGGTATGCCCGCGACCTGGGCGTCCCCTTCGTGTACGCCACCAACGGCCACAGCATCGTCGAGTACGACTACTTTACCCGCCAGAGCCGGGAACTGCCGGCCTTCCCTTCGCCTGACGAGGTCTGGCACCGCTGGCTGACCAACACGGGCCTCTCTGAAATCACCGATCCTCAGCGCGTGGCAGAGGCCAGGGTGCTCTACGACCCCCAGGCCGCCGAGGCCCGGCGCCGTCCTGCTGTTCCTCGCTGTGGCCGTCGCCGGCCAGGCAGTGTCCCTGGCGGTGACCTACCTGGGGCAGAACGTGGCCTGGACGGCGACCATCGTCGCTCACCGGCTGACCACCGTGCAGCGCGCCGACGAGATCCTGGTGCTCGAAGACGGGCGCGTCCGCGAGCATGGGGATCGCCAGGCCCTGGCCGCTGACCCCGCGTCGCGTTTCTACAGCCTGCTGCAGACCGGGCTGTGTGAGGTAGCCGCATGAAGACGCTATCAACCTGGACGGCCACCTGGAGGCTGGTCCGCGCAGGATTGCGGCCTTTTCTGTTGTATACCGTCCTGTGGTGGTTCTTTCTCGCCAGTGGGACGGCCAACGGCCTCATGGATCGCGCCGTTCTCGACGATCTGACGGGCGCGTTCCCCTCCAGGATCGGGCTGTGGGGGTTGCTGGCCATGCTGGCGGGCGTCCACGTCGCGCGCATGGTCGCGTTCTTTGCCAAGACGTATGGCGAAGAGACCTTTCGCTACGTGGCCCAGGCACTCTTGCGCAGGAATATCGTGGCGGGCGTGCTGCGGCGGCTATGGGCCGGCGACCTGGGCGCTGCCTAGTCCCAGGCCCTGTCATTCCGAGCCAGGCCCTGTCATTCCGAACCAGGCCCTGTCATTCCGAACGAAGTGAGGAATCCCCCACCCGGCGCAAGCGCTGGCACCTTCCCCTCCTGCGCGCCTACCGCCCGGCGACGAACAACACCTCGGCCTGCGCCTGGGCCTCGTCCAGCGCGTTCCGGTGGGAACGTTTCGCTGGTCTCCAGCATCGCGTCCAGGGGGAGCAACTGCTCCTGCCTTTCCGGGCTGGGGTAGCTGCTGTACAAAAGCGAAACTATGGCCCTATTCTAGTCTCAGCCTGTTGCTGAGCCCAATCCATCGCTTCCTGAGCGGTCCGCTGTCCGGACTCGACCATGACGATCGCTTCCCCCAATATGGTCAGCGATTCAAGGGTCTTGTTGATAAACCCCCTGGGGGGATAGGGCAGCCCGTTCTCCAGGACAGCCCGCGCGACGGCGACGGTCTCGCTACCCGCCTG
>DATKWP010000193.1:0-5170 GCA_035529535.1 Anaerolineae bacterium
AGCGCCTTTGGCCCAACTTGTCCAGTCAACGCAGAACCACCTTCCCGAAAGCTTCAGTGGGGGCACCCGGCACACTTGCGAGCTTTCGGGAAGGTCTACCCATGTAGGTTTGGCGATGTCGCGTGTTCGTGCTATACTGAACGTGGAGGAGGAGGGGGATCATGGAAGAGCACAATCTACTGATCGTGAGCGATCTGCACCTGAGCGAGGGATATGAACCCAGCAGCGGTAAGTTCTGTTGCCTGGAGGATTTTCTATTCGACGATGCGTTCGCGCGTTTTCTGCGTTATCATGAGGGAATCCGGGAAGTAAGTGTTCAGGTGGTTGGTGCAGCTTCGGGGAGAAGTGCATCCGAGGGAGAATCAGATGCAAGCGTTCACCAGTCTGATGTCTATTCCTATTATGAAACTGGACTACCTCAATTGCGAAATCGAGTGGAACAGGATCATCCTCGTTGCTCTGAGTTTCTTGTTTATCAGCAACGGCTGACCGAAAATATCGGACAGTCTCGGCGATATGGGGATACTGAAGCGCGCAAAGCCGAACGCTCTGAAATCGTTGATCGCTTGAATGACTTCTCACTGTCGGTACTGGATATGCCTTTCGCTGATCTATGCGGACCGAGCACATCTACTGCGAGACGAGAGCCATCCGAACGCTTACTCCGGGAACAGCCTCGCGTCGGTGGCCGTCCGTGGCTCCTGGTCGTCAACGGCGACTTGTTTGACTTCCTCCAGGTGGTTGCGTTGCCGGAGGAAGGAAGGGCGCTGCGGTCCGTCAAGGGGCTGGAGCAACGCCGCGCCTTGCGCACCAACGAGCGGGACTATGGGCTGGGGACGACGGCCGGCGAGTCGGCGTGGAAACTCAGGCAGATTGCCCGGGGGCATCCATCCTTCTTCGCTGCGTTGGGCCGGTTCGTCGCGCACGGGAATCACGTCGCCGTGGTCAAGGGAAACCACGACGTCGAACTGCATTGGCCCCAGGTGCGCGAGCGATTTGTCACGGAGGTGGTGCGGGCATACGCGCGGGAGCGACGGATGGTCGGCGATGGCCCACCCCTTACGTTGGAGGAATGCCAGGCGCGCATGCGCTTCTATCCCTGGTACTACTATGAGCCTGGGTGGGTATACGTCGAGCACGGTGGACAATACGATACGGCCAACCATTTCCGCGACTATCTCGATCCTGTGTTGCCGCATGATCCAGAGCGCATCGAGTTGCCTTGGGGCAGCCTGTTCGTGCGTTACGTGTTCAACAAGGTCGAGGATGTGCATCCCTTCGCCGATAACATAAAGCCGTGTACACGCTATCTCGGGTGGGCGTTCAGGAAGGACCCGCTCGGTACGGCCGAGATGTTCTTGACCCGTGGCTGGGTCTTTTTGCGGGCCTGCTGGAACGTGACGCGCAAGACGATGGCCGCCGCACAGAGCAAGGCGCACGCGCGTGGCCAGGATGCTGCTCCTGACTCGGGGCCGCTGCTGTCGGAGGTGACGCAGGAGATCGCCGCACTCGCCCGGCGGCGGGTAGATGCTTCGTGGCAGGATGGGGTCGGCTCGGCGGTCCAGGGCTTACTTTCGCTGCTGATGACGCTGATCGTCATCACCTTCCTGGTTCTGGCAGGGCTGACCTGCATCAAAGGGATCGGGTGGATGGCGGCCGTGTATCTGGCGGCAGCAGCGCTGGCCTATTTCCTGCGTCGTGGGTTGAAGCGCAGCCTCGCCTCCCTGTTCGAGAGCAACCATCTGCCGTACGTGGCGCGTGAGTTGGAGCAGATCATGCGGCCCGCTCACGCGGTGCGCTACATCGTCTTGGGCCACGAGCATCGGGCTGCCGTGGAACGGCTGGAACGGGCCTGGTACGTCAACACCGGGGCCTGGGTGCCCGTCTACGAGGAAGAAGGTCCCGTCGAAGGGCACGAGGAACTGACGTTCCTCCGCCTGACCTGGGGAGCCGAGGGCACGCCGGAGTTGTTGTGCTGGGACGATGCAGCCGGTGAGCCAGCACGCGCAATACTACGGAGGCCCCCCCGATGCTAGACAGGATAGTGGATGCTGGATGCTAGTGCTGGGCCTAGTATCCCCCAAGGGCCACGTCGCGCGGGGCGTCGTTCAACACCGCTCCTACGATACGGACGTGTACTCTCTCCAAAAGTTCCCTGGCCCGTAGCGCGTGCTCGCGGCGCGTGCGCCCGGCGCTGACGACCAGCAACACGCCGTCCACCTTGGTGCCGAGCACAGTGGCGTCAGTCACGGCGATCACGGGCGGAGCGTCGAACAGGATGACGTCGGCACGGGCCTTGAGCGCGGCAATGGCCTGCTCCATCCTGCGCGAGCCGAGCAGGTCGGCGGGGTTGGGGGGCAGCGGGCCGCTGGGCAGGAGCCACAGGTTGTCCACGCCGGTCTCCATCAGCGGTGGGTTGTCCAGTGCCGCCTCCTCGACGAACATGGTGGTCAGCCCTCGTTCGTTGGCGACGCCGAAAATGTTGTGTAACTCGGGACGTCGCAGGTCGGCGTCCACCATGATGGTGCGGTGTTCCCCCTGGGCCATGGTGACTGCCAGGTTGGCCAGAACGATGGACTTGCCTGCGCCAGGTGCGGCTGAGGTGATGACCAACGTCTCGATGGGCTTGTCGAGCGCAGCGAAGGTCAGGTTGGTACGCAGTGTGCGGTAGGCTTCGACGGCCGGGCTGCGGGGATCGGTCACGGTAATCAGATCAAGTTTCTTAGCCATTCTGCTTCCTTTGCTGGCCGGATCGGCCGGTGGGCCGCCAGTCGGTGGAGGGGATCGCCCCCATCACCGTCAGGTTCAGTTGGCGTTCCAGGTCCTGGGGGGTGCGGACGACGCCCGCCTCGAGCCATTCCAGGAAGAAGATGACGACGCCGGCGATCACCAGTCCAAAGATGCCGCCGGCGGCCGTGACGATCTTGGTCTTGGGCCACGACTGGGCGTAGCGGGGCTCATCGCGCAGGTAGGCGTAGACGCGGTCCTCCTTGCGATTGAGCTGGTTCTGTTCGTCACGCCACTCGATCAGCAGCGTGGCCCAGGTGCGGGCGATGTCGTTGGCCTGGTCGCCGTCATAGTCCTCGATCTCGAGTACAATCACCATACGGTCGTCTTCGGCGGCGAAGTGGGCGTTGCTGCGCAGCCTGTCCGGGGTCATGGATAGCTCTAGACGGGCAATTACCTCCTGAGCCTTGCGGTCCGACTCTATCACGGTCATGTAGGTGCGCAGGAGCATCTTGGCGGATTGGGCCAGGCCCCAGTCGGGTCGGGCCGGGTCAAAGATGATTTCGGCGGTGGACGTATACCGTGGGTGCTGCAGTTCGCTGAAGACCAGCGTGCTGCCAGCGGTGAGCAGGACGGCGACGACGATGATCCACCAGCGTTTTCGCAAGATACGGATATAGTCTCCCAGTTCCATCGTTGATCATCTCCTCGGGGAAGCGGACGGTATTTTACCACAGCGTGGTATTTCCGCCAGCACAGCCAGTCCCAAGCCCTCCACTTCCGCTGCCTCGCGGACCGTTGGATCCAGGTAATGCCACAGGAGCGCCAGCGCTATACCTACCACCAGCGCCAGCCCGACCTTGATTGCAGGCCCCAGCAACTGGGCCCGCAGCCCAGGAGGAAGTGGAACCGGTGCAGGGGCGTCCAGCAGGCGGACGGCCGGCTCAACCCCTGCCAACTGGGGGAAGTAGGCCGCGCCGTTCCCGGTGAGTTCGGCGGTGATGGCCTGGGCCACGGCGACGATGTGCGCCGCGTCGGGCCAGGTGAGGTAGACGACGAGGATGGACTGGGCGTTGTCGGTGACGATGGCGGGCTGGATGGCGCCGGGCGGAATGTCGAGGCCGGTCTGGGCCAGGCGAGCGGAGACGGCCTGGGCAAATGCCCCGGTCTCCGCCACGTCGGCCAGTCCATTGGCGACGTACTCGGAAGTGAGCCAGGGATAGTAGCGGTCATAGTCCTGGCTGAGGCCGGCGGGCTTCGTCCCGGCCGCAAAACGCATCACTACCTGGTACGTCGTTCCGGGCGGGGCGTATGTAGCGGCGACGTAGACGAGGACGACGAGCACTGGCACAGCCACCAGCCACCAGCGGCGAAGTAGCACCTTCAAGTAAACTCTCAGTTCCATATCAGGCATTCTCCTTGTCCCCTTGTCTCCGTGTCTCCTTGTCTCGGTTCAGGATGGTCTCGATGAATCGGCTCAGCCTCTCCCGAAACACCCCCACGTCGAACCGCTCTGCGTTGGCGCGGCAGGCCCGCGGGTCTATGGCGTCCGGGTCAAAGGCGCGCACGGCGGTCGCCAGCGCCTCGGGCGCGGGTTCGTGAAAGAAGGCCCCGGTCTTTCCCTCGGCGACGGTGTCGAGCGCGCCCCCGGCAGCGCAGGCGAGCACCGGGCGCCCGGCCGCCTGCGCCTGCACAGGGGCGATGGAAAAGTCCTCCACCCCCGGCAGGACGTAGGCCCGGCAACGGGCGAACAGGTCCGGCAAGTCCTGGTCGGGGACGCGGCCCAGGAAAGTGACTGTGGGGCCGGCCAGTGCCTCCAGCGCCGCCCGGTCGCGCCCGTCGCCGGCGACGACCAGCGGCAACCCCAACGTGTTGAAAGCCCGTATCGCCAGGTCAATGCGCTTGTAGGGCACCAGGCGAGAGACGATCAGGTAATAGTCACCGGGCGTCGAGCAAGGCTGAAAGCGCCCTGTGTGTACGGGCGGGTAGATGATGGCCGAATCGCGCCCATAATAGCGCTGGATGCGGGCCTGTACCTCGCGGGAGATAGCGATAAAGTGGGTCACCCGCTGTGCAGCCCGGTAGTCCCAGCGGCGCAGCAGGGCGATGCCGGGGCGTAACGCGACTCTGATGACGGGTGACAGCGCCTCGCGGGCGGCGTATCCCTGGAAGTCCCACACGTAGCGGGTGGGGGCCAGGCAGTAACAGACGTGGACTGCGGTACCGGTCTTGACCCCGTGACAGAAGCCGGACTTGTTGCTCAGCACCACGTCGTAGCCGGAGAGGTTGAGGCGGGCGAAGGCCAGCGGGTAGAGGGGCAGGTAAGGTTGGTGGTGGCGGTAGATGCCGGGCAGGCGGTCCATCCAGGTGGTGTGAACGTCCCACGTCCGGTAGGCCGGGGGCATGCCGTCCCGCCAGTACATCGAGGTGTAGAGCGGGGCAC
>DATKWP010000194.1:0-3002 GCA_035529535.1 Anaerolineae bacterium
ACAATCGCCCAGCACGTGGACCCGGTGGAGAAGAAGCCGCTGCTCCACTTTTACCCCGGCACCACCGCCTACTCGATTGCCACGCCGGGCTGCAACTTCCGCTGCCCGTGGTGCCAGAATGCGGACATCTCCCAGATGCCGCGCGAGCAGCATTTCATCGCGGGGGACAAGGCCTCCCCGCAAGAGATCGTCGCCGCCGCAAAGAAAGCCGGCTCGCGCAGCATCGCCTACACCTACACCGAGCCGACTGTCTTCTTCGAGTATACCTACGACACGGCCCGCCTGGCCTGCGAGGCCGGGTTGGCCAACGTCTACGTCACCAACGGTTACATGACGGTCGAGATGCTGGAGACGATGCACCCGTACCTGGACGCGGCCAACGTGGATCTGAAGGGGTTTCGTGACGAGACTTACCGCAAGTACGCCGTCGCGCGGCTGCAACCGGTGCTGGATAGCCTGAAGGCCATGAAACGGCTGGGCGTGTGGGTGGAGGTGACCACGCTGGTCATCCCGGGCATCAACGACGACCCGGCGGAGTTGGAGGACGCGGCGCGCTTCGTGGCGGATGAGTTGGGGGAGGAGACCCCCTGGCACATCAGCCGCTTCTTCCCGGCCTACGAGATGGCCGGCGTGCCGCCGACGCCCGTCGCCACGCTCCGGCGGGCGCGGGAGATCGGCCTGGATGCAGGGTTGCGCTACGTGTACGTGGGCAACGTGGCGAACGAGGCCAACACCTACTGCCACGTCTGCGGCCGGCTGCTGATCAGGCGCTCCGACTTGTGGGTCTCAGACAACCACGTTCAGCCCGACGGCCGCTGCCCCAACTGCGGCACGCCGGTAGGCGGGGTAGGAATGGCAGGACGCGGAAATCACAGGACGTCGAAGATCGAGACCCCGCGTTCCTGAGCGCGCTGGACCATCCACTCCTTGAGATCGGTGGGCAGCGGGGAGAGTTCTCCCTCGGGCCGCCGCTCTAGGCGTAGCGCGCCGGTGGGGCAAGCACTGGCGCACAATCCACAGCCCACGCAACGCCCATAGTCTACCACGCACACGTCCTCCGGCACCGCCAAGGCCCCGAATTGACAGCGCTCAACGCAGTCACCGCAACCAGCACACAGTTCGGCGTCCACGAC
The DNA here is from genome assembly GCA_035529535.1 of Anaerolineae bacterium. Classification (GTDB taxonomy): domain Bacteria; phylum Chloroflexota; class Anaerolineae; order B4-G1; family B4-G1; genus DATKWP01. The sequence goes on from DATKWP010000194.1 coordinate 1,134, forward strand.
GCTGCGGAAGCCGGAGCGGGCGAGGGCGGTGGGGACCTCGAACTCGGCCACGCTGCGCAGGATGCCGCAGCAACAGGTACAGCAGTTGCAGATGTAAAAGTGTCCGTCGCGGTAGTTCCCGGTCGAGTGCACCAACCCCGACTCCTCGGCCTGGCGCAGGATGTGCAGCGCATCCTCTTTCGTGATCGGGCGGGTCGTCTCGCCAGAATCGAATGCGCCTTCCACTGGTGCAAGCATCAGGCAGTTCTCTACCGGATGGTCGCATCCCTTGCCGATGAGCCGTTGCTGGACGCGGCAGATGCAATCGCGCACGCCCCACGCCTTGGCTCCCTCCACCAGTTCGTTGGCCCGTTCATAGGGAAAGATCTCCAGGTCGAAGGGGATTGCTTCCTCGACCGGGATGACGCGGTGGACGGCCAGCGTACCCAGGGTGATGCTGCCGCCTCGCGTTTCCTGGACGTACTCTTCGAACAACGTTGCCAGTTCCGCGTCCATGCGCGGCAACTGCTCTTCGTAGATGCCGACGACGAAGGGTATCAGCCCGAAGGTGAGTTGGCCTTCGCCTCGCCTGGCTCGGATCAGCCCCTTGCGGGTCATCCCCTTGAGCACGTCGTAGGCCGCGCCAGGGTCCGCACCGGCGCGGGCGGCGATGTCGGCGGCCGGCTCGCACGTCAGGCGCATCACGCTGGCCAGCGTCGCCTCCTGGGGCGTAAAGATTTTGGCCAACAGCCGCAGTTCCACGCCGCTCTGGGTGGCGGGGAATCCGTTGGGGATGGCGTCTAGCCGCTGGGCCAGCCTACGGTAGATGTCCTCAGACATGGTGGGTTCTCCTTGAATGTGCGATTGTGCTGAGAGCGGGCGACCGGGTGGCCTCAATCGGCGGGGGTGGGGGGCGCAAGCGGGACGCCGTCCGCGGTGACCAGCCACACGTTCACGTGGCATTCCACCCCCTGCTCGTCTACGAAGGTGACGGCGGTGGCGTGGGGCGGGACGCCGTCCGGTACCGCGTACACCTCGGCCTGGTCACAGGGCCGTTCGGTGTAGCGGGCCAGTGGGTGGTGGGGGCCGATCACGGTGGTCGTGTTGGGGGCTGGCATTCCTTCGATGGCCAAGATGGCGATCCAATCCCCGTCGGCGGGCAGTCCATAGCGTGTGGCGATGGCGCGGGTATAGTCGCCCAGCACCTCGCTCGCGTAGCGGCGCGGGACGCGCCGGTGGATCTTTTCCCACCCGCCGTTGTAGGCCGCCAGCGAGTAAAACAGGTCCCCATCCCCATCGCGGATGATCTGGGTCAGGGTACGCGTCCCCCAGCCCACGTTCGTCCACGGGTTCTCCAGTTCCTCGGCGCTGGGCCGCCACTCGAACGGCATGATGCCCATCAGCCCGACCGCCCCAGCGTAACTGCGCTCCCGCGGACGGCCCAACGATTCCTTCCAGACCACCGCCGCGACGAGGTCCGGGTCCAGGTTCCGTTGCTGGGCATACTCGAGGATGATCGGTTCCCAGCGGCTGACGGCCTCGTCCCAGTAGGGAGAAAGGCCCGCGGCGTCAGGGGGATTCCCATCCTGGGCCAACGCAGGGCAGGAGATCGCCAGAACGGTGATCGCTGCCAGGACAGCGGTGGCAAGTGTGAAGCGCCAGGTTCGCATCGCGGTGAGTTTACTCCTCTCTCCCCTGTGAGAAGCGGGGGAAGTGATGCTACTATAGTGGAAAGTGCGTGGTTTGTCAAGCCGCCAGGCCTGCTTTAGGTTTTGTTGTGGGGGAGGGCACGCTGCAAGCGTGACCTACAAGGATGCTGCAAAGATGCTACAGGTAGCCGTGCGCCTGGTACCAGGAGTAGGCCCGCTCCACGGCAGTGCGAAACGGCGT
>DATKWP010000195.1:0-4437 GCA_035529535.1 Anaerolineae bacterium
CGTGAAACGTGATGCGTGTTCCGTGTTGCGTGTCCCGTGCTTGATACGGAACACGCAACACGCGACACGTTTCACGCTCCCCACCAATCTACATTCTGCTATCAGTGTACTTTACCCGCGTTAGAAGAGTATGAACGGCGCATTAGAATAAGGTTAACAGTGTGTTGACAACGAGCCTTTTCATGCTTATACTGTCAGAGTACCCCGCTGCGTTAAGCCTCTACCTGGCGGCTTACCAGTCCCTCCTGTGGAATCGCATCGCGGGGCGCTACCTGGTGGCTCGTTTGGGGCCTGTGCCGGAGGGGAGCCTGTCCCACGTCGAAATCGCGGGTGAGCAATTGCCCCTCTACTAATAATTGCCGCCGCACTTGGACCGGGAAGCCGCGATCCCGCTGCCGAACCACCGTGCCATCTACGCGGATCCCGATCTGGCGGCGGTCGTCGCACAGGTTCTGTCAGAGGAGGAGTTGTCCTTGAGCGACCTCAAGGCGCGCATCCTGAAGAAAGCCTACCTGCCCAAGGGGAAGCGAGCGCTGTTGCTCTTTCCCGTGGATATGTCTGCCTGTCCGCCCGAGCCTGACGAGCGCTTTCCCGGTTGGCACAAGATGACCGTCGCTTTCACCCTCCCCCGGGGCCGCTACGCGACGTTGGTGGTGCGGACGACCTCAAACCCGTCCCGTTCCAGGGCTTGTACCAGTGCATGTCCCTCGATGCGTGGCAATCTAGGCATAGACCGTCAACTCGACTTCTTTGCGGATGGCCGGCTTGGGCCGCAGGCCGAGTCCGTCCAGGCCCACGACCTCAATGGTACCTTCCGCTGCCTCCCGGAGATTGGCGATTGCCTCTTCGACCGTCTCTCCCTGGGTGTAGATGTCAAGTTCAGGGCAATACACCGAATAGCCACCCTCCTCTTCGTCAGGAGTGAGTTCGGCGGTGACGACCAGGCGGTATGCCATTTTGACCTGACATTGCGCTGTCTTAACCTCGTCCATAAGCCACCTCTCTTGTCAGAGTCATTATACTGACATGGGCTGTCTCATGCAAGGTGGATCAAACCAGCGGAGGATACGATCATGAGAGTTCAAATCAACCGTACTGTGCTTGAGTTGGTCGAGGGCGACATTACACAACTGGACACCGATGCCATCGTCAACGCCGCCAACGAATACCTGGCCCACGGCGGCGGCGTGGCCGGCGTCATCTCCCGCCGGGGCGGCCCGGCCATCCAGCGCGAGAGCAACGAGTGGGTGCGCCAGCACGGCCCGGTGCGCACCGGCTCGGCCGCCATCACCTCCGGCGGCAACCTCAAGGCCCGCTACGTCATCCACGCCGTGGGGCCGGTGTACGACGGCACGCTGCGCTCGGCGGAACTGCTGGGGTCGGCAGTGCGCGCTGCACTCCAGGTGGCCGACGAGCACGGGCTGAAGTCGGTTGCGCTGCCGGCCATCAGCACCGGCATCTTTGGCTATCCGCTGGAGGAAGCGGCGCGAGTGATGCTACAGGCAGTCCTCGCGTACTTGCGGGGGAAGACAGAACTAGTGCGGGTCGTCTTCTGCCTCTACGGCCGGCCCGCGTTCGACGTCTTCGCGAGAGAGTTAGCAGCCCAGACTGGCTGATCAGACTCTAGCGAATGGTTCGGTTTTCTTTCACACCATGGTTACGTAAATGCCTTACAGTGGATGCGCAGAGCCTTCAGCATCCAGTAACTACCCGACTTTATTGCCCTGCGGTATAATCCTTTTGGCTTGGTAGGTGGTGGATGAGTACATCCATAAGATGAGTACATCCATAAGGAGTCGCCTATGCGCATCTTGATTACCGGCGGCGCTGGCTTCATCGGTTCCCACCTCTGTGACCGGCTGTTGGCCGATGGCCACGAGGTCATCGCCATGGACAACCTCAGCACCGGCAACGTGGACAACATCGCCCACCTGGCCGGGCACGAGCGTTTCCACTTTATCAAATACGACGTGACCGAGTATATCTTCGTCGAAGGCCCCCTCGATGCGGTATTCCACCTGGCCAGCCTGCCCAGCCCGGTGGACTATCTGAACTATCCGATCCAGACACTCAAAGTGGGCGCTTTGGGTACGCACAAGACGCTGGGGCTGGCGCTGCAGAAAGGGGCACGTTTCCTGCTGGCCTCTACCTCCGAGGTCTATGGCGATCCGCTGGTGCATCCCCAGAGCGAGGAATACTGGGGCAACGTCAATCCCATCGGCCCGCGCGGTGTCTACGACGAGAGCAAGCGCTTCGCCGAGGCGCTGACCATGGCCTACCACCGCTATCACGGTGTGGACACGCGCATCGTCAGGATCTTTAACACCTACGGGCCGCGCATGCGCATGGACGATGGGCGCGTGGTGCCCAACTTTATCTGCCAGGCCCTGCGCGACGAACCGATCACGGTCTACGACGATGGCTCCCGCACCCGTTCCTTCTGTTACGTGGCCGACATGGTCGAAGGCATGATGCGCCTGCTCCAGTCCGACGAAACGATGCCAATCAATATGGGCAACCCTGATGAAATGACGATCATAGAGTTCGCCCACCAGGTGCTGGAGTTGACCGGCAGCAATTCGCCCATCCAGTTCATCACCCCGACCGACGCTCGCACCGCCGACGATCCCAAAGTGCGCTGCCCCGACATCACCAAGGCCAGACGCGTGCTGGGGTGGGAGCCACAGGTGGGGCTGGAGGAGGGGTTGCGGCAGACCATCGAGTATTTCGGAGGGAAAATCTGAGGAGATACAGAGCGGCTATAGATGATCGTGAAAGGGTTCGCGCAACCAGTGAATCGCCTGCGTCTTCATAACCTGCCTCCAGCCGTCTGGACCTGGAACGGCCCGCTGACCACCCTCCTGGCACTGGCCCTGGCCCTCGTCACTGGCGTGCTGCTGGTTCGGCTCACCCCCCTGGATGGGGTGTTGTTCGTCGGGCTGGCCGTCGCCGGCGTAGCGACCGTGATCGATCCGTGGGCCGGCCTGGTCGTCGCGCTTTTCCTCGGTCCCCTGCGCGCGTACCTGCAGGCCGAAGTGCCTCAGGTGCCGGCCCAGATCGCGCAGGGCTTCGTCGCCCTGGCGTTGGCGGCCTGGCTGGCGCGAGGGTTCGCCCGCCGCAACGTGCGCATCCTTCGCTCTCCATTGCTTCTGCCGCTCTCGATCTTTCTCGGCGCTGCACTCCTGTCTCAGTGGAACGCGGTCGAACTGCCCGCCTACGGCATCCCGGAACTGATCAAATGGGTGCAGATTTTGCTGCTGGCTCTCTTCGTCGGCGAGCGCCTCGTGGCGGATACGGGGGGATCGCCCCTCACCCCGGCCCTCTCCCCGGGGGGGAGAGGGGGCAGGGAGACCGGCCTTAGGTCTTTGTATTGGCTGTTGGGTGCGCTGCTGGCGACCGGGTTCTTGCAGGCCTGTGTGGGCATCTGGCAGTTCGGGCTGCGCGGCGAGGGGCCCGCTCATTTCGCCATCCTCGGCGGCCGCTTCTTCCGCGCCTACGGGACCTTCGAGCAGCCCAATCCGTATGCAGGGTACCTGGGGCTGACGTTGCCGTTGGCCTTGGGCGTGACGTGGGGCATAGTGACGGACGCGGGGACAAGGGGACACGGAGACAAGGAGACAGGGAGACAAGGAGACAGGGAGACAAGGAGATGGCGTCACCTTGTCACCTGGTTACCTTGTCTCCTGGCTATACTTCTGGTGATTGTCGCGATGGGGGCCGCGCTGATCATGTCCTGGAGCCGGGGGGCGTGGCTGGGTTTCGGAGCAGCGGCGTCGGTGATGGCGGTGGCACTCCCGCGCCAGGCCCGCTGGGGCCTGCTCCTGGCGGCTGTGCTCGTCGTGGCGGTCGTGGGCCTGCACACGGCTGGCTTGTTGCCGGCCTCCGTCACCGCACGCCTGACCGATTTCGCCCGGGACGTGCGGTTCGAGGACGTGCGTGGCGTGGGCATCAACGATGCCAACTACGCGGTGGTCGAGCGGCTGGCCCACTGGCAGGCGGCGTTAGGTATGTTCCGCCACCGCTTTTGGACCGGCGTGGGCTTCGGGGGCTACGAACCGGCCTACCGCGACTTTGCGCTCGTCAACTGGCCCATCGCGCTGGGCCACGCCCACAACTACTACCTCAACCTGGCGGCCGAGGCCGGCCTCATCGGCCTGCTTGCCTATCTACTTCTGTGGGGCACGGTCTTCTGGCAGACCTGGCGGGCCACGCGCCGCACCTCGGGGTTCCTGCGCGGCGTCGCCATTGGGTTGCTGGGTGCCTGGACCCATCTCACCGTCCACCATCTCCTCGACAATCTGTACGTCAACAACGTTCACCTGCACGTTGGCGCATTGCTGGGCCTCCTGGCTTTCATCGTGCAAATCGGCAAATCGGCAAGTCTGCAAATCAGCAAATCAACGGACTGACGGATCACTATGACCATGAGCTTCATCA
>DATKWP010000196.1:0-3592 GCA_035529535.1 Anaerolineae bacterium
GTGAGCCGCACCCCAGATACGACCCTGTACCGCTGGGCACTCGTAGGACTGGGAGTGCTGGCCCTGGCCTGCCTGGCCGGTCTGTGTCCTGCATCTTGCATCCTGCGTCTTGCATCCCGCATCTTGCACCCTGCATTCGCCATTCGCCATTCACCATTCGCCATTCGCACTCCGCACTCCGCACTCCGCAATCCAGCATCTCCCTTCGCCCTCGCCGCCACCCTGGTCTCTGCCGCCGTGTTCTACTTATCCCCCTGGCCTGTGCTCACCCTCGCCGGTGGGCTGGCGCTGGCTGCGCTCATCCTGCTGCGGCTCGACCTGGGCCTGGCGCTCGTCGCCGCCACGGTCCCCTTCTACCTGTACCCTCGCCCCCTCTTCGGCAAATCCTTCCCGATGGCAGAGATCACGGTTCTGTTGTGTCTGGTCTCGTGGGGAGTGAGGCGGCTCTTCCAACCTCCAACCTTCAACCTCCAATCTCCCTCCTCTCTCGACCTCGCCGCCCTCCTCTTCGTCCTGGCCGCCAGCGCCTCCCTCTTCGTTGCCGAATACCGGCACGTCGCGCTGCGCGAGTTGCGCGTCGTCGTGCTGGAACCGGCGCTCTTTTACCTGATGCTACGCACGAGCCGGCTTGAAGGCGTGGATGAAACCATCCATCAGGCCTTGTGGCGGATCGTGGACTGGTTTGTGCTTGGGGCGGTCGTGGTGGCGCTGATCGGTCTGGTGCAGTACGGCCTCGGCGTCAACGTCATCACTGCCGAAGAGGGTTTCCGGCGCCTGCGCTCCGTCTATGGCTCTCCCAACAACGCCGGCCTGTACCTGGGACGGGTCTTGCCGGTGCTGGTGGCCATCGCCCTGTTCGGTGCTGATCGCGGCCGCCGCTTGGCCTATGGCCTGGCCATCGTCCCGGTGGGACTGGCCATCCTGCTCAGTTTCTCCAAGGGCGCGCTCATCCTGGGGGTGCCCCTTTCCCTGGTGGCGGTCGGCCTGCTGGCGGGTGGGCCGTGGTCCTGGGCCTCGTTGGGGACCGTGGCTGTGGCCGCCGTAGTGGCCATTCCGCTCCTGCGCACTCCGCGCTTTGCTTCCCTCCTCGATATCCGCGGCGGCACCACCTTCTTTCGCCTCAACCTCTGGCGCTCGTCCTGGATGATGTTCCGCGACCATCCGTGGCTCGGCGTTGGGTTGGACAACTTTTTGTACCAATACCGCAGCCGCTACATCCTGCCCGCGGCCTGGCAGGAGCCGGGCCTCTCCCACCCGCACAACGTCCTGCTCGATTATGCGTCCCGCCTGGGCCTGGTGGGTCTCGTGGCCGGGCTGTGGTTGCAGATTGCCTTCTGGTGGCAGGCGTTGCCCCTGCGCCGCCTGGCCGACCCCGACCGTCGTGCGCTGGCGCTGGGATTGATGGGCTCGATGGTCAACTTTTTGGCCCACGGGTTGGTGGACGCCTCGTATTTCGTGATTGACCTGGCCTTCGCTTTCTTCCTGGCGCTGGGTGTGATACAATGGCTGGCAAGGAGTGGAACCGATGAACTCGAAACCTAACCTGAATACTGTGTTGTTGCTGTTGATCCTGGTCGCCCTGGTCGGCGGCGGGCTCATCTTTTTCGGCTCGGTGTGGCGATTGACCCAACCACTCGAGGAGGCCGAGCAGGTGCTGCGCGAGCGGTTCACCGAGTTGACGAATCCCACGCCCACCATCATCCCCGACCCGGTGACGATCGTCCGCCAGGTGCGCAGCCTCAGCCGGCTGGAGACGTCCTCCTACACCATCGAGAAGGTCATCACCGCCGAATCGGGCCAGACCCCCCTGGCTTTTCTGTTCGGCGACCGCTTGATCCTGGTCGCCCGCGGCCAGGTCATCGCAGGTGTGGACCTGGGCAAGATGGGGGAGGGGGACATCCGCATCGCCGGCGACGGGATGGTAGTCGTGACGCTGCCGCCGGCCGAGATCTTTGTCGCCACGCTGGACAACCAAAAGTCCTACGTCGTGGATCGGGACACAGCGCTGATCGGGCTGAATCCGGCGCTGGAGACGGAAGCCCGCCAGGCGGCGGAGGAAGAAATCCTGAAGGCGGCCCTCGAGGATGGGATCTTGCAGATGGCCCAACGAAACGCCGAGACCTACGTCCGGCAACTCATCCTGGCCCTGGGTTTCCGCGAGGTCGTCTTTACCCAGCCGGAGGAAGCGCCCGTGCCCGCTGCAACTCCAACGGCCACCCCGTAATCGGGTTTCCGTGAATCACAACCGGCGGGTTCGAGGAACCCGCCGGTGTGCCATCTGGCGCTCGTTATACCCGCCCGAACCGCCACTGCCGGGTGGAAAGCGCCCGGAAGGCGTTTCGCACGTCCTCCAGCGTCACCAGGCCCAGAAAGCGTCTCCCTTCGAGCACCGAAACCACCGGGCTGCCGCTGGACTGCATCTGGCGTTGGAGGTCGAACAGCGTGTCGCTGGCCTGTGCCACCGGGACGTCGGTACGCATCACCCTCCATACCGGCACGTGTGGGCCGAACTGCCGCAGCCCCGTCGCCACGTCTTCCCGTGTGAGCACCCCCACCATCCTTCCCCCGTCGGATACCGCGAAATCGGTCTGGCCGCTAGCGGACGTGACGTCCATGGCCCGCGCCAGCGATTCGTAGGGAGAGAGCAGGACCCCCCCGCGCGCCAACGCTGCCGATGCAGGTACCTGCCACAGCCCCGCCTTCAACTGTGCTCCCTGCCATTCCTGCTGTGCTCCGGCGAAGATGAACAGGGCGATCAGCACCAGGTTCAACCCGCCGCCAAATAGCCCCCACAGCCCCAGGACGATGGCCAGGCCCTGCCCGACGCGCGCGGCGATGCGGGTCGCGTTCGGTTCCTCCATCCGCGAGGCCAGGAACGCCCGCAATACCCGCCCGCCATCCATCGGGAAGGCCGGCAGCAGGTTGAACAGCGCCAATCCCAGATTGGCCACCGTCAGGTCAACCAACAGCCGCTCCAGGCCAATCTGGCCGAGGCGATCCCACAGCAGGCTCAGGCCACCCAGAGCACGCCAGCCCAGCACAGGCAACGCGAACAGGCCGAGCACTGTGGCCAGGGCGATGTTGATCGCCGGTCCGGCCAGCGCCATCCAAAACTCCTGCGTGGGACGGCTCGGTTCCCCTTCCAGCCGTGCCACCCCGCCGATGGGGAGCAGCGTGATGTCGCGCACGACCATGCCGTAGTGACGTGCGACCAGGCTGTGTCCCAGTTCGTGCAGCGTCACGCACAGGAACACGAGGCTGATGAAGGTGACGCCGTAGAGCATGCCTGCCAGCCCCAGTCCCTGCCGTACGCCCCAATCCAGCGCTGCCCAGAGCAGTACCAGGGCGAACGTAAGGTGCACCCGAATCTCGATGCCCCTGACTTTCATAATCGGAAACGACCAAGCCATATTCAGGACCTCCAATCACTCGTGAAACGTGAAACGTGAAACGTGAAACGTGATGCGTGTTCCGTGTTGCGTGTCCCGTGCTTGATACGGAACACGCAACACGCGACACGTTTCACGCTCCCCACCAATCTACATTCTGCTATCAGTGTACTTTACCCGCGTTAGAAGAGTATGAACGGCGC
>DATKWP010000197.1:0-7970 GCA_035529535.1 Anaerolineae bacterium
CCTCCCCCCCATCCGTAACTGCCGAAGCGGGCCACTTGTTTGTTGCGGATTCGTTTGTGGGCTGCCATGTCCAGCACCTGGGCCATCGGAGGGAAGAGCGATCCTTCGTAGGTCGGCGCCCCCACCATCACGCCCCGTTGCGTCCACAAGGCGGGCAAGATGTAACTGGCGTGGGTACGCGTGACGTCGAAAACGGACAATGGTACCCCTTCTCGGGAGACACCCCGCGCCACCGCGTTCATCATGGCCTCGGTGTTGCCGTACATCGAGCCATACAGCAACGTAATCCCGACTTCTGTGGGACCGGTGGCGTATTCGGCCCACTGTTTGTACAGGTTTACGACGTGCTGCGGATCCTGGCGCCAGATGAGCCCATGGGAGGGGGCGATGACTGAAACTGGCACGTCAGCCAGTTTGGCAATGGCTTGCAGGACCGGCTTGCTGAAGACGGCCACGATGTTGACGTAATAGCGCAGCGCCTCTCGCTTGTAAAAGTCCAAGTCAATGCACTCGTCGTCGAAGATGGCGCCCCGCAGCGCTCCGTAACTGCCGAAGGCGTCACAGGAGAAGAGGATACGCTCCGAAACCTCGTAGGTCATCATCGTTTCCGGCCAGTGGACGAAGGGGGTGTAGACGAAGCGCAGGGTGTGGCGGCCCAGCGAGAGGGTAGCCCCATCCTGGACGACCTGCACCCCCTCGGTGATGCCGTAGAACGATTTGAGCATCGGGACGGTCTTCTCCGAGCACAGGATGGTGACCTGGGGGGCCACCCGCCGCAGGGTACGTAGTACGCCCGAGTGGTCCGGCTCCATGTGGTTGATGATGACGTAATCCAACTGGGAGAGGTCAATGATCCCGTGGATCTGATCGAGGAACTCGTCCGTCTTGAACGCCTTGGTGAGATCTACGATGGCCCGCTTCTCGTCGTGGATCAGGTACGTGTTGTACGAGACCCCTTCCTGAGTGATCGGCCACATGCCCTCGAACAGATCGGTCGTGCGATCGTTGACGCCGATCCAGTAGACGTCCGGTTTGATCTCAATCGGTGGCATAGTTCCTCCCGGAACCCCGGCCAACTCAGTCAAGAGACATTGAGGCCAGGGTGTCTGAACGCCCTATTGGAGCATTCTCGCCAGCCGTCGTACGTGCTTCTGTTCTTCGCGGATGATGCCGGAAATGGCCTCTTCCTCTTCCTGGCTCACCATGTCGAGCAGGTCGTAGAAGAACAGCAAGGTATCCTTTTCAAAGCCGATAGCGGCCCGCAGGGCCGTCTCGCGATCCTCGGCTTTTCTGGCCAGCGCCACCGCCTTGTCCGGGCCGGCGAACAGGGCGTTGTTCAACGCAACCTGGATGTAGGCCTCGTACTCGTCGTAATAGGAGGTCGGATAGGGGGTGGGTTGCGGAGGAGCGGCCTTTTCCCCTTCCAGCATGTGCTGGAACACGCGATAGTGCGCCTGTTCCTGGAGGGCCAGGTCCTCGAAGAGTGCCTTGACCTCGGGGTCAGCGGCCTTGGCTGCCACCTCTTTGTAGAACACCGCGCCGTTCTTTTCGATATCCATCGCCATTTCGAGCGCTTGCGCAGCAGTGAATAGGGTCATTTGTATGCCTCCTTACGGGTGTACTCACCCGCTCTGATATGCAGTCTGCACGCTCTCGCCATTATTCCAACGTACAAATCGCCCCCGGCCGCTTGATGCGCAGCACCAGGCTTTCCATTACCCGGAAGTTGTGGTCCAGGTTCTCCGGCCCCAGGTAGGCCGTGATCAGGTCTTGCGCCACGGCCAGGTCGAAGTTGTGCGCGCCCAGCGCGACGACCAGGCCCTGGTTCTCGGCCAGCACCGACGAGTAGAACAGCCCGCCCTCGACCAGGTCCTCGATCAGGCTGCTCTCCAGCCGGCCGATGTCCCTGGCCACGCGCTGGGTCCTGGCATACAGTGCCGGGCTGAGGATGGCCGCGAAGGGGCCGTAATAACCGTCGGCCACCAGGGCCTCAGTGGCGGCCACGACGTTGGCAAAGGCAGAGCCTGGCTCATCCCACTTGGCCAGTGGCGCAGTATGTCGGCCGGCAGCGCTCAGCAACCCCTCGTAGCCATGATCGGGATGGCCGTGGAAGATCAACTCGTCCTCGGCGTGCGCACAGGCGGCGCTGGCGGCTGCGGCGGGGCCCAACTCGAGCGGCCAGCCCATCTGGCGGCTGGTCTCCATATCCCGCCACGCCAGGCGAAAGTCCTGGTGGATGATCGGCAGGGCCAGGAATTTGCGCCCGGTCACCTGGATCACGTTGCACTCGCCCGCCTTGCAGGCGCAGCCTTCCTCGTCGTGCAGGCAGGCCTGGCCAGTGCCGACGGCGGCCACCGGCACGGTCTGGATGCCCACACCCAGCGGGCCTGCTAGAGTGATGAACCGGCGGCCCACCAGCATCTTGCGGGCCACCTGTACTACCAGTTCATCCAGCTTTCCCCATTCCTCAGCGCTGAGGAGCGCGTCGTCACGCATCAAATAGTTGCTCATGGTTTAGCCTCCTATTATTCTCGGTTCTCCACCCGCTCCATCAGACTGCCTACGGTGAGCCTGCCCAGTGGGCTGGCTGGTATGCTAGCGGGTTCTGCTTCTGGGGCGGCGGGTACTTTTGCCTCCGCGGTCTCCTGCAACTCTTCCACGGTTGCCGCCAGAAACTCTTCCTGGATGATCATGTTTTCGACTTCTAACTTGAGCCCGGGATGCTCTGCCAGGCCTGGCTCCTGGCTCAAGTGGACGAACCGATCGCGCGCCTGGTGCGTCAACTGCAGGTCTGAGTCCAACGCCGGTTCCACCGCCCGGCTCATGTCCAGCGCAGAACGCTCGAATTTGGGCTCGTGTCCGGTCTCCGCCAGTTTCTCGGCAAAATGGGACAGGTGTTTCATGTGCCGCATGGCGACCAGTTCCAGTTCGCTGCTGACCGGGCAGGCGTCCTCGAGGACAAAGGAGTGGCGCAGGTGCTGTAGCACGAGCCTGTACTCGTCGGCCATCTCGTCTTGCAGCCGGTCCGCCATTTCTGGCGCGAGTTCCTTCGAGGCTCCGTAGGCCAGCGGCGTTTCGGCTTCCGGCCCCAACCTGGCCAGGGCTGAGGCAAAGCGTTGCTTGTGGACGTTCGACTCCAGGCTCTGCTGCAGCAAGACCCGTCTGGCTTCAGGGTCGCTGACCCCTTCGGCCTGCTCGACGTAGGACTTGACGAGCCTTTCTTCCCACTCGATGTACGAGCGCAGCAGGGAGGCCGTGGACGTCGGATCGTGTGGATACACACCGGGCGTCATGTCCGGCTCGGCTCCCATCCCGCCGAGCACGTCGGCCAGCCAGTCCATGTGCCACATCTCCTCCCGGGCCATGGTCAGCAGCATGGCTCCCAGGGGAGAGTCCTCGCCGGCCTGGTAGGCGTGGATCAGATAGCGGATCACCGACGCATGTTCATCCCGCAAGTCGGCATTGAGCATATCAATCAGCGCTTGCCCTTCGGTCATTGACTCCTCCCGTTCCCAATGGTACGGACGCCCCGCTTCAGCGGGGGGCCTCCCGGCTTCAGCCGGGAGGCCGACCGCGTTTTGCACCGGAAACTAACCCACGCGGATTTCCTTGCTGGACTCCCACAGGCCGTGGATGTTGCACAGGGCCAGGGCGTACAGCGTGCCGGGCGTGTTGATCTTGAGCGCAGCCGTCACCTCGTGGTGCGTATAGACGGGGCCCTGGTTCGGGCCAGCGGCGGACTCGCCGTGGGCGTTGAACTCAAAGTGGCCCACGTCGTAGGTGAACTTGGTCCCTTCCGGGTGGAAGTAGAGGGAGATCCAGCGGATGTGGTGTTCGGTGGTGTTGGGGTGGGCGATTTCTTTCCCCAGGGACACTTTCACCTGGAATATCTCGTCTGCTTTCACCTGGTCTGGGCACTCGATGGCTGGAACGTGTTTCTCCTTTTTCCAGTCCGCCTCTTGAATTCTATCTCCAAACTTCATGGTCAACCTCCTGGTTCTAGTTTGAACCTTCGCAAGGTTCAGGCACTACGTTCACTTTAATGCAGCGATGATCGTGCGACAAAATGCGGGCAGGTCGTCGGGGGTGCGCGAGGTGATCAGGTTGCCATCCTGCACGACTTGTTCATCCACGTAGGTAGCCCCAGCGTTGATCACGTCGTCTTTGATGGCCGGCACGCAGGTGGCACGCCGGCCCCGCATGATGCCGGCGGAGATGGGCACCCACGCCGCGTGGCAGATAGCGGCGACGATGCCGCCGTGCTCGAACACGTCCTGCACCAGGTCGAGCATCGGCTTGTGGCGGCGCATGCGGTCGGGCGCGTAACCGCCCGGGATGATGACGGCGTCGAAATCGTGCGGCGACACCGCGTCTGCGGCGGCATCCACTGGGACCGGATAGCCGTGTTTGCTCTGATATTCCTTCACGCCGGCCATACCGATGACGGTGACGGTGGCCCCGGCCTCGCGCATGCGCAGGAGCGGATACCACAGCTCCAGTTCCTGGTACATATCCTCAGCCAGAATGGCGATGCGCTTCCCTTTCAGTTCCATGCTCCCTCCTCGAGACAGGCCAGAAAGCCTGCTCCACGTTACGTCACAAGACGAAACCTTTCCCGCCTGGCACCGCAGATGGGACACTGGTCGGGGGCTTCCCGCTCCGCCACGTACCCGCATACCTGGCAGACGTAATAGTCGTGGTCCTCGTCGCGCAGCATGGCGCTCAGCGCCCGCTTGTACAGGGCGGCGTGTCCCTCTTCGACGTCCCGCGCCTGGCCAAAGGTCAGTGCCGCCGCCCGTTCCTCCTCTTCTTCTGCGCTGCGGATGAACTCTGGATAGTAGACCTGGTTGACGCTGCTCTCGCGCTCGAAGGAGGACTGCAGGTTCTCCTCGGTGCTCTGCACGACTGCCTCGCCGAGCAGCCGCAGGTGACGCTCGGCGTGCACCCCTTCGGCGGCAGCCACGGCGCGGAACAGCCGCGTGATCTGGGAGTAGCCTTCCTCGTCCGCCTTACGGGCGAAGGCCAACAGCCGGTGATAGGCTTTGGCCTCGCCGACGAAAGCCTCGTACACGTGGTGCTGCGTCCGTTCTTTCATGGTAAAGCTTCGAGATTGGGGATTGGTGTGCCTAGAACTTTCTGAACCGCTCTCGCTTGGCCCCGCAGAGAGGACACCGGTCGGGCGCATCGCCTTCTACCGTCCAACCGCACACCTCACAGATGTGGATGCTGCCCACCTGGGTGTCCTTGCCCGAGAGGGCGGCCTGGCGGGCCTGCTCGTAGAGTCCCGCGTGGACCTTTTCCGCCTCCCAGGCCCATTTGTCAGAACGCGCGGCGTTCTTCTCCTGCTGCAGTTCGGCGACGGCCTCAAAGGCAGGATACATTTCCTCCACCTCATACGTTTCGCCGCCGATGGCCGCTTGCAGGTTCTCACCTGTCTGGCCCAGGTATCCCAAGACCTTGAAGTGGCCGGTAGCGTGGATCTGCTCAGCGAAGGAGATGGCCCGGAACAGCCGTGCGACTTCGGGCAGCCCCTCTTGCTCTGCGCGGTCGGCGAAGATCATGTACTTCATGTGGGCCTGGCTCTCGCCCGCGAAAGCCGCTTCCAGGTTGGCTTGCGTCATCTTGTGCATAGGGTATACCTCCTCAATTCATCAGATGTGATCTCGAGACTTTATTTGGATTGTAGCAGCGACTGCAGGTCAAAGTCGTCGTCCAGCAGCCGGTCGGTGTGGGCCGAGACGTCCACGCCCTGCGCGATGAGTTGGGTGACTGGCCGCACCCGCCTCGTGTCGTTGAGCAGGATGGCGCCGACGACGCGCCCCCCGCGCAGGACCAACTTACGGTAGGAGCCGGCCGCCACGTCGGTGCGCCGCAACTGGGCATATCCTTCCGTCTCCGGCACACAGTCCCCCAGCGAGGTCAGTTCTGCCCCGGCCACTTTGAGCGTGGTGGTGGGGAGTGAGCCGCTGTAGGTGGCGCTGCCAGGCGAAACCATCTGCGCCGCCGCCACCCGCGCCTGCTCGATGGCCGGCGGGATGATGCCGTAGACGCGGCCCTCGAACTCGGCGGCGTCGCCCGCGGCAAACACGTCCTCGGCGCTTGTGCGCAGCCGCGCGTCTACGACGATGCCACGGTTCACCGCCAGCCCCGCCGCCTGGGCCAGCGAAATCTCCGACCGGATGCCGGCGGAGAAGAGCACCAGTTCGCCGGGGATCTCGCGGCCGTCCTGGAGCCGGATGCCCGTGGCAGGCCCATCGCCCAGGATGGCCTGCGTGGTGCCGCCCGTGACCACGTGCAGCCCTTGCGCTTCCAACAGGGCCTGCAGCACTTGCGCCCCCTCGACGTCCAGTTGGCGGGGCAGCAGGTAGGGGAAGAACTCGACCACCGTCACGTCCAGGCCGGCACTATGCAGCGCGCGGGCGGTTTCCAGCCCCAGCAGGCCACCGCCGATGACGGCCGCGCTGGAGGCGGTTTTCGCGTACGCTCTGAGCGCCAGCGCATCGTCCAACGTGCGCAGGGTGAACACCCCCTGTTTGTCTGTCCCCGCGCAGGTGGGCACGAAGGCGCGTCCCCCCGTGGCGAGCAACAGGCGGTCGTATTCTACGGCCAAGCCGCCGGCCAGGCCGAGGCGATGGGCAGCGGGGTCGAGCGCCGCCACCTGGATTCCCAGGTGCAGGTGGATGCCGCGTTCGGCGTACCAGTCTGCCGGGCGAAAGTAGAGGGCGTCCTGTTCGATCTGGCCAGCGATGAATTCCCACAGCAAGGGGCGGCGGTAGTACGGATAAGGCTCCGCGCCGTAGATGTGCACCTCGGCGGCCGGGTCTGCCCGCTTGATTTCCTGGGCCGCTGTGACGCCGGCTACGCCGTTACCGACGATAACGTGTCGCATTGGGTCGTGCCCCACTGCTTACCCGATCTTTTCGAACATGTCCTTGGTGGCGCCGCAATCAGGGCAGACCCAATCGTCGGGCAATTGCTCGAAGGGCGTGCCGGGCTTGCCCCCATGGTCGGGGTCGCCCACCGCCGGGTCGTAGACGTAACCGCACACCATGCATTCCCACTTTTCCATTGTCGTACCCTCCTGTAGTGATTGGATATTACGACGCCCTGTCCAGAGCGAACCCCGGGGGCATGTCCTGGCCTTGTGGAGCGACACAGGCAGGGCAGTAACCGCGGAAAATTACACTGCAGTCCACGATTTGAAACCCGTGAGCGTGTTCAGGTGGCAGCACCAGCGTCTCGCGATCGTGGGGGACGTCTTCGACGCGCTCACATCCCAGGCAGACCAGGTGGTCGTGGCCTTCTGTATTGACGTCGTAATGTCGCTCGCCCCGTCCCAGGTCCAGTTCCCGGAGCGTGCCGATCTGGACCAACTTGTGCAGCGTGTTGTAGACGGTGGCAGGCGAGAGGTCAGGCATCACACTCCGCACGCGGGCGAACACTTGCTCGGCGGTCGGGTGCGAGTTATTCTCCTGCAAGACCTCAATGATGGCCCGGCATTGAGGGGTGACTCGCCGGCCCTCGGCCCTCAATTGCGCGCAAAGACGATTGACGGGTGCCATGAGATTATTTGTAATCCCTCTTAGTTTGTAATCATTATAACATGGGTGAGGGTCTGTGTCAAGCATCTGTTGGGCAAATCTTCTGGGAGCGATATGATTCTGGCGCTCAAATGATTGTCTCATTCGTGTGTAGACGGAAGGTGGCCGGGTGGGCAGGGATGCCTGGCCTGGTTTGCGCAAAGCCTTGCTGTGGGTATAATCAGCGCACGCAAGTGCGTTGAAGCACGATGGCGATGGGAGGGAATTTGCAGATCACGACGTCAGGTAGATGTTGTACGCTCAGCATCCTCATCACAGCCTTCCGTGAAGCGGAGACGGTCGGGCGGGCCATTGACGCGTTTCTCTCCCAGTTGCCTGCCGATGCCGAGATTCTGGTCATCTGCCCCGATCCCGCGACGACGGCGGTGG
>DATKWP010000198.1:0-3053 GCA_035529535.1 Anaerolineae bacterium
CTCCCGCTTGCATGCCTCCCGCGCCACCGCCAGTGGGATGCGGATGTCGGCGAGCAGGCTCAGGTACCCGTGCTGCTCACACGCTCCGGTCACCACGACGACCCGGTCATCCCGCTCCAGATGCCGCTCCACGTCCATCCAACTCATATCCTCGAATAGCATGGCCCCTCCAACAGGTGCCGTGTGTCCTAAATGACGGCGCCAATCTCTAATTTCTAATCTCCAACCTCCAATCTCCAACTCACCGCGGCCTCAAAATCAGCGTTCCCTCCGCATCCACCTCCACGTCCGCCCGTTCCCACAGCATCGGATGGTACTGGATGTTCCGCCAGGAGTCAATCATGTCGTCGTAGTGGCGGTGGAAAGGATGGCCGGACTGGCCCGTCGTGTGCATCGAGACGGAGCGGGTCAGGTCCCCCAGGTCCACGATCTGGCGGTAAGAAGGCACGGTCTCCACACTATAGGGCTCGTCCAGGCTGTAGCCGGTGTTGTTGACCGTAGCGATGGTGCCGTCTACTTCCACCGGCCCCCGGTTTAAGATCCGCTCGATGAGGCTGACGCCGGATTGCCCCAGGCTTTGGTTCTCAAAGGTAGCAGTGTGAAGGTTGCCCCAGCGCCAGCGGGCCATCTTGGCCCCTTGGGTCTCGGTCAGTTCCTGCACTGCCTCCTCCAGCGCCTGCAGCAGGACCTCGTCCCGCGTTTCCACCTCGGGCGTGGTCACGTCGTCGAACCAGGGGGAGGCCTCATCCGCCAGCAGGTCCACCAGCGCCACCATCGCGCTGCCCCGCGCCTCTTCCAGGAGTGACGCGCCCAGTTCGTCGCCGAAGGTCAAGTCTATCAGGTGGAGGCGGAAGGCCTCGAACAGCGCAGCCCCGGCGCTATCCCGCATTGCCCGCCTGTCCCAGGCGCGCAGGTTCTCCAGCGCTTCCGTCAACCGGCGCTCCTCTCTGGGAGTGCGACCCGAATCGGCCGCGGTCAGCACCAGCAGGTGGGGTAGGACGTCTTCCGCCCACACCGGGGTGCTATCTCCCTGGATGGCCTGGATGTCCGCCACCGATAGAGAGGAATCGGCCTCAATCAATCCGACGATCCGCCGCGCCCGATACCCGGGGTCCCAATCCTTCGTCAGGAGATAGGGGTAGTCTCGCCCCACCACGGCATTGTTGGCAGTGACGATATATCCCTCTTGTGGGTTTAAGGCGCGCGGAAGCTTGTCGAATGGAATATAGTCTATCCACTCATATTCGCCGGTCCAGCCCGGCACCGGCATCGAGCCATCGCCCGCTGCGCGGATGGGGATGCGGCCGGGGGACTGGTATCCGATGTTCCCTTCCACGTCGGCGTAGACAAAGTTCTGGCTGGGAGCGTCCCAGTAGCGGAGTGCCTCTCGAAACTCTTCCCAGTTCTTCGCCCGGTCCAGGAGCATAACGCTTTGCATCAGCGTGCCGGGCTGCAGCGCGGTCCAGGAGAAGGCCAGGGGTTGCCAGCCAAAGGCCCACTCCTCCTCCGAGCCGCCAACTACGTCGTTGATGATGGGACCATGGCGAGTGATGCGCGCGAAGATTACTACCGGCTTTTCCTCTCCGGCGACCTGGATCTCCTCGCGGACGATCTCCATGTCTTGCCACTTGCCCTGGTACTCGTACTGGTTCGGGTTCTCCGGGTTGATCCGTTCGATGAACAGGTCCTGCACGTCCGGCCCCAGGTTGGTGACCCCCCAGGCGATACGATCGTTGTGGCCGATGATCACGCCAGGTGTACTGGCGAAGGAAGAGCCGACCACGTTGTAGGGGCAGTCTGGCCCGACCGGATTACAGTGCAGGCCGATCTCGTACCAGATTGAGGGCATCTGGATGCTCAGGTGGGGATCATTCGCCAGCAGGGGCATCCCGGTCTCGGTGCGGCTGCCGGCGATGACCCAGTTGTTGCTCCCCACGTCGTCTCCGGCCCCCAGCACGTGGGCCTTGAAGGCAGCCGTGGGTACGGTGCGGAGCGTCGCCTCCGTCAATGGGTGCGGGACGATGACCGGATAGTCCTCCGCGTAGGGCGGTACCAGCACTCCGATCGCCTGATCGCCCAGGCGGGCCGCGATTTGAGCGCGCAGCAGTTCGTCCTCCCGGTTCCCCCCCAGGTCCCAGGCCATCACCTTGGCCCAGGTTAGCGTATGGAGCGGAGTCCAGGGCTCGGGCTCAAATTCGACGCCATTCAGCCCCAGGATCCTGAACTCTAGCCCCAGGCGGCCCCGGTGGGTGGAGACGTAGGCATTGACTCCCTCGGCGTAGGCCTCCAGCACCGACCGCACCTCGTCGTCCAGCAGTGCCAGTTCCTGGGCCGCGGTGCGGTGCCAGCCGACGGTGCGGATGAAGCGGTCATCTTCCAGGGCCGACGAACCCAGGATTTCCGCAAGTCGCCCGGAACCGATCCGTCGCCAGAACTCCATCTGCCAGAAGCGGTCCTGGGCATGGACGTACCCTTGAGCGAAGAACAGGTCGTGGGGGTTAGCGGCGTAGATGTGGGGAATGCCCCACTGGTCTCGCACGACGGTCACTTCCGCCTGCAAACCGGTCACGCGAACCGTGCCGTTGATGCGGGGCCAAGGGCTGCGCACGGCGAAGAAGCCGTATCCGAAACCCACCAGCCCCACCACCAACACGATGACCAGAAACACGAGCAGGACGACCAACAGCGTACGCATCATTACCCTCCTTACTCCTTGCGATACACTATATGAAGCTCTCAGCCCCCGTCCCGGGGGTGTCCCATCGCGACCGTTCAGTTCAACGTATAATCCCCGTCAACACGATACTCTCCACAAAGTACCGCTGCGCGGCGACGTAGACTGCCAGCATCGGCAGGAGTGCCATCACCGCGCCAGCCATCAACAACGGCCAGTTTGTAAAGTACATCTCCTGGAAGTAGGATAGCCCCACGTTGAGCATCCATAGCCGTTCGGAATGGGTCATGATCAGCGGCCACATAAAGTCGTTCCACGCTCCCAGAAAATTAAAGACGGCGAGGGTGGCCAGGGGTGGCCCCGAGAGTGGCAAGATGAC
>DATKWP010000199.1:0-3491 GCA_035529535.1 Anaerolineae bacterium
GATTCCTCGCTATCGCTCGGAATGACAGCCGGGCTGGCGGCCTGACCGTGACCATGCTGCTGCTGCTGGGCTCGTACCTGTTGAACTGGGCCACCACCGCCGGCGAGTTCTACCTGATGATGGTGGTCGGGCAGCGGGTGCTCCTGTATATGCGCACGCAGATCTTTCAGCGCATCCAGGCGCTCTCGCTCAGTTTCTTCGACCAGCGCGAGGCGGGCGACCTGATGTCGCGCCTGGTCAACGATACCGAGGTGATCAACCAGATGCTCAGCGGTGGCATCGCGCGCCTCGCCAACATGAGCCTGTCGCTGGTTGGCATCCTCGCCACCATGGTCGGCCTCAACTGGCGGCTGGCACTGGTCAGTTTCGCCGTGTTGCCGATGATGTTCCTGGCGACGACCGTCTTCTCCCGCTGGACGCGCGTCGCCTTCCGCCGTACCCGCCGGACGATCGGCCAGGTGAGCGCGGAACTGCAAGAGAACATTGCTGGCGTGCGTGAGGTGCAGGCGTTCGCGCGCCAGGGGGCCAGCGTGGCGGAGTTCGAGGCGGTCAATGCCGCCAACCGCGACGCCAACGTGCAGGCCCAATCCATCCTCTCTGCCTTCTCCCCCACGCTCGACGTGCTCAGCACGGTGGCGCTGGCGATCGTGGCCGGCTACGGCGGCTACCTGGCGCTGGCCTTCACGCCGCCGCTGGTCAGCGTGGGCATCATCGTAGCGTTCCTGCTCTACGTGCGCCGTTTCTACGAGCCGATCCAGGCGCTGGCCGGCCTCTACGCGCAACTCCAGTCAGCGCTGGCGGGCGCGGAGCGCATCTTTGAGCTGATTGACACGCAGCCAGAGATCACCGACGCTCGCGACGCGGTGGCGCTGCCCCCTGCCCAGGGGCGGGTCGAATTCGACCACGTCACCTTTTCCTACAACACGGGGGAGCCGGTAGTGCAGGACGTCAGCCTGACGGCCGAGCCGGGGCAGACGGTGGCGCTGGTGGGGCCGACCGGGGTGGGCAAGACGACGCTGGTGAGCCTGCTGACCCGCTTCTACGATGTGAAGGAGGGGGCGATCCGCATAGATGGGCGCGACGTGCGGAGCGTAACCCAGGATAGCCTGCGCCGGCAGATGGGGATCGTGTTGCAGGATACCTTTCTGTTCTCCGGCACGGTGATGGAGAACGTCCGCTACGGGCGGCTGGACGCTAGCGACGAAGAGGTCATGGCGGCGGCGAAACTGGCGAACGCGGACCAGTTCATCGCCCGGCTGCCGGAGGGGTACCAGACGCAGCTGGGGGAGCGTGGGCACAACCTGAGCCAGGGGCAGCGGCAGTTGATCGCCATCGCCCGCGCGGTGCTGGCCAACCCGCGCATCCTGGTCCTGGACGAGGCGACCTCGAGCGTGGACACGCGGACGGAGCAGTTGATCCAGCGGGCGCTGGACGACTTGCTCAAGGGGCGCACGTCGTTCGTGATTGCGCACCGGCTGAGCACGATCCGCAACGCCGATCAGGTGTTGGTGCTGGAGCAGGGGCGCATCGTCGAGCAGGGGACGCACGAGGAACTGCTGGCGGCCGGGGGGGTGTACGCCGACCTGTACAACAGCCAGTTCCGGCGGCAGGCGTGATCGGATGTAGCCGTCTTCCAGCGTCGACTCGGCGGCGGCGGGCTGGTGGATGGGGCCAGGTTCACCCAGCACGCGGTAGCAGGTTCCTTCCTGCGACTGCCGGGTCAACAGGTGTGAAGCCGCTTCACAGCGAGAATATATACCCGCTACGCTGTAAGCGCCACGCGATCCAACTCAACGCCGCGAGCAGCAGCGCCAACTCCAGCCCCACCACCCACAGCGGCGCATCGGTGTACAGGGCCGGGACGCCCGGCAGGAAAAAGAGGCCGATCCCGATATAGTGCAGCAGGTACAGGAGCAGCGGGTTCTGTCCCCAGGCCGAAAGCAGCGGCACGCGTACGCGCAGCCCCTCGTTGAGCAGGTGAAAGCCCCAGAACACTAACGCACTAACGCCGAGGGTGATGATGACGTAACTCGATGAGACGCGGTGCTTGCTGACCGGGAAGAGGAACGCCAGCCCCACACCCAGCGCCAGCACCGCCAGTGACGCCCAGGGGTAGACCTTGCACCCGCGCGCGACGTCGTGAAACAGGTCCGCCAGGACAGTCGAAAGGATCAGCATCGCGCCCCAGGCAAGCGCGCCCTGCAGCCCCCCGTGCGGTGAACGTATGGTCACATTCACCCAGTGCCGATCCAGCAGCACCTGGTAGCCGCCGAGCACCACCGCGCCGACGCCCAGCCGCCAGAGTGTGGGCAGGCGGATGACCAGCACCGTCATCAGCCCGGCAACGCCAATAGATTGCAGCACACCCCAGTTAATCATGGTAGGGTCGTTCAGATACGCCAGGCCAATGGTGATCATCAGGCTGCCGATGCCGAGGATCGCCATGAAGCGACAGAAGGAGTGCTCAAGCGTCTTGACCCATCCGTCGCGGCTGGCCCGCTGCTGCATTGAAAGACCGTAGGTGAGCCCGATGGCGAAGATGAAGAACGGCGCGACGAGGTCCGGCAGGGTCAGGCCGACGTCGGGCGCGTGGTGCAGCCAGGCCGGGATGGTGTGGATGCCCGACGTGAAGTTGGCGAGCACCATCGTCACGATGGCAAATCCTCGGAACTGGTCAATGGATTCCAGACGATGTTTGGGTGTCTCCAATCTTGGCCTCCTGCATACGAGTATCACTATACGTGTACGCTGCTGTGCCAATCGCCAACAGCGCGACGAGCGCCAGGCCGGCCCAGATCCAGCCGGAGCGTCGAATCCAACCGATCCGTTGCCGCCTCCGCCTGGCCTTGAGCAGACCAATGCGTGGCAGGTTCACCTGCTCTTTCAGTATCTTCGGTCCGCTGCACCTGTTGATCGCGCACGACCTTTCGGCCTTGCAGGTCGCCGGCTTCGGGTTCACCCTGTCGGTGTTGTGGGTGACGCCGCCCGAGAGTGGCAATGCTTGTACTTCTTGCCGCTGCCACACCAGCATGGATCGTTGCGCCCGGGCTTCTGACCCGGCGGGTGTGTCGTTTGCCGCTAAGCCGGTTGATCCGGCGGCGGGAGGTCGGGTTCTTTCCACGGACGCTTGACCGGCACCTGATCCAGGTCTGGCACCAGTTCCCGGCACAGTTCGGCGATGGGACGACGGGCCCCAGCGTTCAGGTCCAGGTTCAGCGCGGCGCGCAGGTCGGCGAGTACCGCCGGGCTCGCTTTGGCCTCTCGCCCGCGTCGTTCGCTCTGCGCCAGGCGGCCCAGGCTGTTTTCCAACTGGTCGCGCAATCTCTCCGGGTCGCCTGTGGCCTTGAGCAATGCCAGCCCGCGGCGGGTGGCCTCTGCGCCAATCTCGGTCAGACCGAAGCGGTCGAACGTAAGCGCCATCAGGTTGTAGGTCCAGATGTCGGCGGGGTCATTCCGCAGCAGGGCAGCCAGGACTTGCAACCCTGCATCGA
>DATKWP010000200.1:0-12942 GCA_035529535.1 Anaerolineae bacterium
ACGTTGACCCGGCCAAGTGCATACTGTGCGGCATGTGCGAGGTGATGTGCCCCAAGAGAGCCATCACCTTGACCATCAACGGGAAGCCCGAAAACCCGGTGCTGACCTACGGCGCGTTCCCGGCGCTGGTGCAGTCTACCAAGTTCGACAAGGACAGGTTCGATTGGAGCCGCAAGGATTTCGTGATCCAGAACTGCCCGACGAACGTCATCAGTTGCGACGAGCAACAGGACACGCTGGTAGTGGACCAGGCCCACTGCATCCGCTGTCGCCAGTGCGAGATCGCCAGTCAGGGCGCGTTCCAGGTGATGCAACCCTGGCAAGGGCAGGTTGTCTTGCGCCGTGACAAATGCGTCCCGGGCTGCCTGGCCTGCGCCGACGTCTGCCCCACCCGTGCGCTGCACATTGATGAAGGTGAACTGATCCTGGCCGACTACTATTGCATCAAGTGCGGCGCGTGTATGCAGGTCTGCCCGGTCAAGCCCCAGGTCGAGCAATACGAGTTCACGTTTGAATCGCAGGGCGTGACCAAGACCATCACCCGCCAGCGCATCACCAACGCCGCAGACCTGCCCATGTGGGTCGAGCGGTGGCGCATCCGCCACCTGCCAGTCAAGAGCGCGGCGTGGATCGAGGCGCTATCCAAGATGGCCAACGACCGGGCCGGCGCGGTCGAGGTAGACAGCAAGCGCGCACTCAAGCGCCGCGACCTGCTCAAAGCGCTGGTGGGGGGCAAGACGCTGTCACAGAGCAAGTAAATCTTGGACACGGATAAACACGGATTGCACGGATCATCACGGATTCCATGTTATATTTATCCGTGTTCATCCGTGAAAATCCGTGTCCAAACAACTTTGCAGCCGATACAAGTGAATTCTATAGAATGGGACTAAGGGATCTCGCAGAGGCCCTGCCTACGATCTTGAGCTGGACCGGCGGCGACGCCGAGATCCACGCCGTCGTCGCCGATTCGCGCCAGGTGCAGCCGGGCGACCTGTTCGTCGCCATCCCCGGCGTCAGCGTGGATGGTCACCGTTTCATCGCCCAAGCCGTCGAGGAGGGGGCGGTGGCCGTCGTCGGCGAGCGGCCACCGCAGAAACTGGGAAGCCTGCCCTGGGGCTCCTTCACCTACGTGCGCGTCCCCGGTGCCCGGGAGGCCTGGGGCTGGCTGTGCGCCGCCTGGCACGATTTTCCCTCGCGCAAGATGACGCTCGTCGGAGTCACCGGCACCGACGGCAAGACCACCACCGTCAACCTCGTCTACGCCATGATGCAGGCCGCCGGCCTCAACGCCGGCATGGTCAGCACGGTGAGCGCTCGCATCGGCGAGCAGGAGATAGACACCGGCCTCCACACCACCACCCCCGACCCGCCCGACGTCCAGCGCTACCTGGCGCAGATGGTCGAGACCGGGGCCACCCACGCCGCGATGGAGGTCACCTCCCACGGCCTGGCCCAACACCGCGTGGCCGGCTGTGACTTTGACATCGCCGCCGTAACCAACGTCACCCACGAGCACACTGATTTCCACGGCACGGTGGAGGCCTACCGGCAGGCCAAGGCCCGGCTGTTCGAAGGACTGGCGTCCTCCTTCCGCAAACCCGGCGTGCCGAAGGTCGCGGTCCTCAACCGGGATGACGACTCCTACCGCTACCTGAGCCCCTTCCCCGCCGACCGCCACATCGTCTATTCCCTCTCCGGCCCGGCTGACGTGGCTGCCCGCGACGTCTATCTTGCGCCCGACCGAACCCGCTTCACACTCGCGCTGCCGGGAGGAAAAGTGCAGGTGGAAACCCCCCTGGTGGGAACGTTCAACGTCAGCAATGCACTGGCGGCAGCGGCGGTCGGCGTGGCACTGCGTCTCAAGCCGGAGACCATCGCCGAGGGCCTCGCAGCCGTACAGGGGGTGCCAGGGCGCATGGAGCGGGTAGAGGCCGGGCAGGACTTTATGGCAATCGTAGACTTTGCCCACACGCCCACCGCGCTGCAGCAGGTACTGCAGACAGCGCGCACGATGGCCCAGGAGGACGGCCACGCGCCTTCGGCGCGCGTGATCGTCGTCTTCGGCTGCGCGGGGCTGCGCGACCGGGCCAAGCGGGCCATGATGGGGCACATCGCCGGGCAACTGGCCGACCTGGTGATCATTACCGCCGAGGACCCGCGCACCGAGAACCTGGACGAGATCATAGCCGAGAGCACCGCCGCAGCCACAGCCGAGGGCAAGCGCGAGGGAGTGGACCTCTGGCGCGTGCCCGACCGGGGGGAAGCAATCCTGCTGGCGTGCCGGCAGGCCCGCGCGGGCGACGTGGTGATCGCCTGTGGCAAGGGGCACGAGCAGAGCATGTGCTTCGGCACGACCGAGTATCCCTGGGACGACCGGGAGGCCATGCGGCGCGCCCTGCACGGCAAAACACTCGACACACTGCCGACGGCCAGGCACTAGACGCGGGTGGAGGAAATATCAAGATGCCCTACGCGAAGACGAATAGAGGAGAACTATTCTATACCTCGAGCCGCGGCGCGACGGATGGCCCCACCCTGGTGCTGGTGCACGGAGCCGGTGGCACGCGCCTGCATTGGCCGGCTCAACTACGCCGGCTGCCTGGGGCCACCGTCTACACCCTCGACCTGCCGGGCCACGGGCGCTCAGCGGGGCCAGGCCGTGATACCGTGGCAGACTATGCGCAGGCCGTCGCCGCCTTCCTGGACGCGGTCGAGGCCAGGCCGGCCACGATCGTGGGGCATTCCATGGGGGGCGCCGTCGCCCTGCAATTGGCGCTCGACTTTGCCGGCCGCGTCGCGGGGCTCGTGCTGGTGGCCACCGGCGCACGGCTGCGCGTGGCGCCGGCCATCCTGGAGGGAATCCGCACCAACTTCACGGGCAGCGTGGACCTCATCACCCGCTTCGCCTGGTCAGCGGAGGCCTCGCCACGGCTGACCAGGCTGGGCCAACAGGCGCTCCGGGAAGTGGGATCCGACACACTTCTGAGCGACTTTACGGCCTGCGACCGTTTCGACGTGATGGAGAGGCTGGGAGAGATCGGAGTGCCCACTCTGGTGGTCACGGGCTCTGCCGATCAGATGACCCCAGTCAAGTATGCCCACTTCCTGGTCGAGCACATTGCAGATGCCCACCTCGTCACCGTCGCGAGCGCGGGTCACATGGTCATGCTCGAGCAGCCAGCAGAGGTCGCCCAAGCGGTACAGGATTTCCTGGGGAAATGACTATCGGCCCTCTGCTTCAGCCATCCTGGCAAACAGGTTGAGGAATTCGTCGTTCGTCTCTGTACGCCTCAGGACGCGGAACAACTCCTGCATGGCCTGCACGACGCTGTAGCCGGACGACTGAGAGTCCAGGAACCGTTCCCGCATCATCCAGATCTTTTGCAGCGCAACCTCATCGTACAGCAATTCCTCCCGGCGCGTGCCGGAGCGCTCGATGTCGAACGCGGGGAAGATACGCCTTTCCTGCAGTTTCCGGCTCAAGTGCAGTTCCATGTTGCCGGTGCCCTTGAACTCCTCGTAGATCATATCGTCCATCCGGCTGCCGGTATCCACCAGGCAGGTAGCGACGATCGTGAGGCTGCCGCCTTCCTCGATGTTGCGGGCCGCACCGAAAAAGTGCTTGGGCGGATAGAGCGCCGCCGGATCCAGCCCGCCCGAGAGCGTGCGGCCACTGGGCTGCACCACCAGGTTGTACGCGCGCGAGAGGCGGGTGATGCTGTCGAGGAGGATGACGACGTCCCGCCTGTCCTCTACCAGCCGCTTGGCCCGTTCCAGCGCGATCTCCGCGACTCCCGCGTGGCTCTTGACGGGCTCGTCGAAGGTCGAACTGATGACCTCGGCATCTACGGAGCGGTCCATATCGGTGACCTCCTCGGGCCGCTCACCGATGAGCACGACCATCAGGTGCGCCTCGGGATGGTTGGCCGTAATACCATTCGCGATGTGCTTGAGCACGGTGGTCTTGCCCGCCTTGGGCGGCGACACGATGAGTCCACGCTGCCCCTTCCCGACTGGCGTCACCATGCTCAACAGCCGCGTCGTCAGTATGTCGGGCGTGGTCTCCAGAGTAAAACGCTTGTTGGGGAAGATGGGCGTCAACGACTCGAAAGACGGACGCTGCTTGGCCGCCTCCGGGTCTATCCCGTTCACCGCTTCCACGCGCAGGAGGCTATAGTACTTTTCGTTCTCCTTCGGTGGCCGCACCTGCCCGATCACCATGTCGCCGGTACGGAGTCCAAAGCGACGAATCTGCGATTGCGAGACGTATACGTCCTCAGGCCCCGGCTTATAGTGGTCACAGCGCAGGTAGCCCTTGTTCTCGTCCGCAATGTCCAGCACGCCGCCGCCAAAGATCAGGCCCTCTCTCTCCGCCTTGGCCCGCAGCAGGCGCAAGATGAGATCCTCCTTCTTCAGGCGGCTGAAACTAGAGATCTCCCACTCCTTAGCCACTTCACGCAGTTCGGCCAGCGTCCTGATCATCAGGCTGGCCATATCCATTTCGCTCACGGTGCTTTCTCCACTCATTTCTATTTATCCATCATAGCGAGACGTGAACTTGTCCGCTCGCCTCAGTCCAG
This sequence comes from Anaerolineae bacterium, assembly GCA_035529535.1. GTDB lineage: Bacteria > Chloroflexota > Anaerolineae > B4-G1 > B4-G1 > DATKWP01. Next base: position 4,584 of record DATKWP010000200.1, read on the forward strand.
ATACCACACCCAGCGGGTACCGCGCATCTCTCGGATGATGTCGGTCGTCGAAAGAATGCCCAGGGGGCTGCCGTCCTCGCTCACCACCAGCAAGCGATGGATGTTGCTCTCCAGCAGTTTCTTGGCCGCTTCCTTCACGGTGGCGTTCTCCGAAATATTGATGACGTTGACCGTCATCACGTCGCGAGCCTGAATGCTCATCAGGTCTTCCCCATAATGGGCAATGGCGTCTGTGTGAGACACCACCCCTACGGGGGGCTCTCCCTCATGCTCGGCAACCATGACAGCGTGAATCTCCGTGTCCGCCATGACCCTCACCACCTCCAACGCAGGGGTCTCCGGCTTGCACAAGATAACACCCTTGTGATAGATGTCCCGTACCAGTCGCTCCTTGTCCATCCGTGCCGTTCCTCCTCTCCCCTCCTCGCGGTCTCACTGATTTGCCAATCTGCTGATTTGCTGACTTGCTACAGCACGACCATCTGCACATAATAATAACCAATCACCGCTGCCCACAGGATGCTGTCCACCCGATCCAGCGCTCCCCCGTGGCCGGGAAGGATCGTACCGCTATCCTTCGCGCCAGCCTGGCGCTTGATCATTGAGATGGCCAGATCCCCAAGTGGAGCAAGGATCGCGATCACGAACCCCACAATCAAGCCATGTACACCGCTCACTGTGGCCCCCGCACCCGCCTCGACGCGCCAGAGCGAAGCCAGGAGCAGCGTCAGTAGCCCGCCAGCGATCACACCCCCAATGTATCCTTCCCACGTCTTGCCAGGGCTCAACGCGGGTGCCAGTTTGTGCCGGCCCCAGGCCCGCCCGACGAAATACGCAGCGGTATCAGCGGCCATGATGGCAGGCACGATGGTCAGCGTCCACCACATCCCATCGGGCCGTATGCCCCGCAGACTGACCAGGCAGGCACCGCACAACCCCAGGTATAGCCCACCCGTGACGGTCAGTGCCCAGTCGGCAACCGGCAGCCCCTGGCGATGTGCCATCTGCCACGCCAGGGAAGACAACAGGAGCAGCGCCATGCCAGGCTGGAGCAAGCCCACCGTGGGCCACTGGGCATCCGCCAGAAAGAGCCACACCATGCCGAACCCGAAAGCAAGGGTCGGGCGAAAATCGTTCCGGGCCACCAGGCGGCAGAACTCGACTTCGGCCAGCGTCAGTAGCACTCCTACCAGGGCCAGAAACGCTAGTCCGCCCAGGTAGATGCAACAGACGGCAACCGGGATCAATACAGCGGCTGTGAGTAGACGTGTACGTAGCACAGGTCAGAAGCACTTAACGTAGTATCGGACACACCGCGTCCGGTGTCGGCGATGGAACCCCAGGCGTGCCCGTTCACCAGGCCGTACTATCCGGGCACCAGGCCAAAACGGCGCTCTCGCCGGGCGTACTGCTGTAGGGCCTTGTAGAGTTCGTCATCATCAAAATCGGGCCACATCTTGGGGGTCACGTACAGTTCAGCATAGGCTCCCTGCCAGATGAGGAAGTTGCTGACCCGCATCTCCCCGCTAGTGCGAATGATCAGATCAGGGTCCGGCAACCCTGCTGTATCGAGGTAACGACTGACGAGCGATTCGTCTACTTGCTCGACAAGCACACCATCGGCAACGATGCGACGGATGGCCCTCACCAGTTCGTCCCGCCCGCCGTAATCGAACGCGATATTGAGGGTCAGCCGCTGATTGTTCCTCGTCAGTTCGATGGCATCCCGGATTTTCTGCTGCAACCTGGAGGGGATGCGCTCTATTTTGCCAATGTGGCGCAGCCGGACACCCTCCTGATGCAGTTCCGCCAACTCACGGTCCAGCACTCGCCTGAGGATGGACAACAAGACCCGCACTTCGCTCTCCGGCCGGCTCCAGTTTTCCGTCGAGAAGGCGTAGACCGTCAGGATCGGAATACCAAACCGGACTGCGGACCGCAACACGCGGCGCATATTTTCTACTCCTGCACGGTGCCCGGCCGACCGGGGCAGACCTCGTGCCTGAGCCCAGCGGCCGTTCCCGTCCATGATAATACCAACGTGCTGGGGCACGCATGCCAGAGGCGGATATCGCTGGTCATCCCATGGTTCAGAGGACATTATCTTAGACCCATCCGAGGCCGCTTGTCAAATTCACTCCAGCCCCGCCAAGACCTCCCGCTGTTTGCGGGCACTGACCTCATCCATCTGCCCGGTGTAGCGGTCAATGAGGTCCTGAAGATCGTCCCTGCCCCGATAGAACTCGTCCTCGGAAATCAGAGCTTCTTTCTCGAACTCGCGCAAGTCATCCAGCGCCTCACGGCGAATGTTCCGCAGCGCTACCTTCCCCTCCTCGACACGCTGGCGCACCAGTTTCGCCAGTTCTTGCCGCCGTTCTTCCGTCAGGTGCGGGATCGGAAGGCGGATGATCCTGCCGTCACTGACCGGCGTGAGGCCCAGTTCGGATTTGAGGATCGCCCGTTCGATGTCGCCCAGCGACCCTGCATCGTAAGGCCGGATGGTGAGCAACTGAGGCTCTGGAGCGGATATGACCGCCAACTGGTTGAGCGGTGTAGGAGTGCCATAGTACTCCACCATCACCCGTTCCACCAACGCTGGGGAGGCTCGCCCGGTGCGAATGGCGCGCAAATCCGCTTCCAGCGCCTCGACGGATTTGTCCATGTGGTCCTTCGTCTCGTGGAGTAGTTCCTTGATCATCTTCGTATGAACACGTTTGTGCAGGCGCGGCTATCGAGAGATCAGCGTCCCGATGGTCTCTCCCAACACTGCCCGCTCCAGGCTGTGCGGCTGCCACAGGTTGAGCACAACGATGGGCAGGTCATTCTCCATACACAACGAGATCGCCGTCGCATCCATCACACCGACCCGCCGTTCCAGTGCCTGCATGTAGGTCAGGTGGTCGAAGCGCTCCGCGTTGGGGTTTTCGTGCGGGTCTTCGGCATAGACGCCATCTACCTTCGTGGCCTTGATCAGCAAGTCAGCGTCAATCTCCATCGCCCTGAGCGCCGCAGCCGTGTCGGTGGTAAAGTACGGATTGCCCGTACCACCACCGACGATAACAGTGCGTCCCTTCTCCAGGTGCCGCATGGCCCTCAGGCGAATGTATGGTTCGGCAATGGCCCGCATCTCAATCGCCGTCTGCACGCGGGTGATAACCCCCATGCGTTCGAGCGCATCGGCCAGGGCCAGGGCATTCATCACCGTCGCCAGCATCCCCATGTGATCCGCCGTAGCGCGATCCATCCCATGAGCCAGACCATCCCGGCCGCGCCAGATATTGCCCGCTCCCAGGACAATCGCAACTTGCACCTCCAGGTCACGCACAGCCACTACTTTAGCCGCGATCTCGTCCGCCATGTGAGGACCTATGCCAAAGCCCCCCGGGCCGGCCAACGACTCGCCGCCCAGTTTGAGCAAGACCCGTTTGTACTTCGCAACAGCCATACCGAACCGCCCTGTGAGTATTTCCTCTCCTGTCCCTGCCCCGATCGCGTGGCCGGGGAAGGGGCCGGCCTACTCCAGATTCTCTCCCACTGCGTACCGTACGAAGCGGCGCAAGACGACGTTCTCACCAAACTTGGCAATCGCCTCGGTGACCAAGTCCTGTATGGTGCGGTCCTCGTCCCTGACAAAGGGCTGCTCCATCAAGCAGGTCTGCTGGTAAAACTTTTCCAGCCGCCCCTCGACGATACGGTCCACCACGTTGGCAGGCTTGCCCTCTTTCAGGGCCTGGGCACGGTAGATCGCCCGCTCGCTCTCGAGCACACCTTCCGGCACGTCCTGGCGAGTAAGGTAATGTGGCGCTGCGAAAGCAATGTGGAGCGCCAGATCGTGAGCTAACGTCTTGAAATCATCCGTACGCGCGACAAAGTCAGTCTCGCAGTTCAACTCCAACATTACGGCAATGCGGCTGCCGGGATGGACGTACGCCTCCACCCGCCCATCGGACGCCTGGCGACCTGCCCGCTTGGCGGCTGCCGCCAGCCCTTTTTCGCGCAGATGAGCGACCGCCTTGTCGAAATCGCCGCCTGACTCTTCCAAAGCCTTACGGCAATCCAGCACACCAGCGCTCGTCGCCTGCCGTAGTTCCTTAACCATTGCGGTGGTGATTCCCAACTTCTACTCTCCTATCGCTGTGTGGTTTGCCATCTCGCCGTGTCCTTCGTCCTCATCGCCCTCTGCGCCGGCCTCGTCCGCCACCTCATCCAGATCCTCAGCCTGTTCTCCCTCTGTCTCTATCACCACCTCCAAGAGATCCTCCTCTTCCTCGAACCCTTCCTCGAACGTCAATTCCTTCAGGCGGGCCAGCGTGGCAGCGCTGAGATACTTTTCATCCTCGACTATTTCCCCTGCCTCAGGAACCTCGGGCTCGTAGGCTTTGCGCTGATTCAATCCCTCCAGCACGGAATCGGCGATCTTGGAGGTGATCAACTTGATGGCCCGAATCGCATCGTCGTTAGCCGGAATCACGTAATCAATCGGGTCCGGATCGCAATTCGTATCCACGACCCCGATGATGGGGATGTCCAGCTTGTTGGCCTCTTTTACCGCGGTGGCCTCCCGGCGCACGTCCACGACGTACAGCAGGTCGGGCAGGGCACGCATCCCCTTAATGCCCCCCAGCCGGCTGTTGAGTTTATCAATCTGGTGTTGCAGTCCCAGCGCTTCCTTCTTCGTCACCCGCTCAAAGTCGCCCCGGTCACGGCGGGCCTCCAGGTTGAGCAAGCAATCAATACGCTGCCGAATCGTACGCCAGTTGGTCAACGTGCCGCCCAGCCAGCGCCCGCTGATGTGGGACATCTGACAGCGCTGTGCTTCCTGGGCGATTGTCTCCTGCGCCTGCCGCTTGGTACCCACGAACAGGACTGTGCCTCCGGCAGCCACGGTCTCCTGAACCAACGCACAGGTCTTGTTCAGTGCATTGATAGTCTGCTGCAGGTCTATGATGTGCACCCCATTACGCTCCGTGAAGATGTAGGGTTTCATCTTCGGATTCCAGCGCCGGGTGCGGTGGCCAAAATGCACTCCAGTTTCCAGGAGTGCCTTCATTGAAACGACAGCCATAGAGGAACCTCCTTTTATCGTTATATCCTCCGCCTCCCTCACCCCGTCGAGAGACCGAATCGGCTGCTGATCCGGCACAATCTCGCCGGTCAGGAGGCGTGTGTATTCGTTCAACTTGCTACGATTGTACCATAAAGTGGGATTTGAGCAAATCCGCCGTGCAACGCCGTGACGCCCCTATTTCTCCTCAGGCATCTCGAAGCGGTAGCCCACCCGGCGGATCGTGCGCAGGTAAACTGGCGATTGGGGGTCGTCCTCAATTGCCTTGCGCACCCAATGGACGTGGACGTCCAGGGTGCGCGTGTCACCCAGGTAGTCGGTATCCCACACCTGTTTCATCAAGAAAGCTCGCGTCAGAACTTCACCCGCGTGCTGCATGAAAATCTCGAGCAGGCGGGCCTGTCTGGGCGTAAGGTGGCTTTCCCGCTCGCCATGGATCACGCATCGCTGCTTGAGGTTGAACGCCATCCCATTGCTCGCCCGCAAGATATCGTCCTCCGGGACGGGCAGCAGCCTGACGATCCGATTGATCAGCTTCTTGGCCGAAAGCGGGTAGCGCATATACCCCCGCGCACCCGCGCTGCGGTCAATCTTCTCCCCCTGAGGCAGCAACATCAACACCGGAATCTCGCATCCGGTCTCCCGCAGGGCAAGGCAGAAACGCGGACCATCAAAACGCAGTGAGGGAGAATCCAACACGATCACCGCCGGGTGTACCTCCTGCACCCTGGCCATGGCCTCCCTCCGCGTGCGAGCTGCGACGACTGTATACCCCTGATCGTTCAGGACAGGGGCCAGATACTCCGCCGTGGGTTTTCTTCCTTCCACCAGCAGGATGGTGTGAACCGGGGTCAAGTGATGGTTTCTCCCTTCCGCGCTTCCTGCATCACCGCGTGAGACAAACTTTATTATACTGCATCCCTCTACTGAGAGCAAATCCGCCCGCGCTCCTACACCATCAGCGCCTGGATCTCCTCCCGCACCAGCGGCTCGACCGTCAACGTCTCGACCACTCCCCCCTGCTCCCCGCTGCGACACACCTCGACGCGCACGGCCGGCTCGTCCCTGCCATCAGAGTACCCTGCGACAATCCGCGCCACCCGTTCGATCTCACCGCGCACAGGCGCACCTGGGACCAGCGCCGTTGGCCCGGGATGGTCCACCGGCTTGAGCAAGGCCCCCTCTATCCCACTCGTTTCCAGGTATTCGTTCTCCCGCGCGTGCCGCCCGACCACCACCTTACGACCCGAGGGCAGGCGCAGGTGCCGTCCGACGGCCAGCAGTTGCACCTGGCCGGTGGTCAACAGTTCCGCCCCTTCGTAGTCCAGAAAGTCACGCAACCGCCGGGAATAGGTCCGATCAATCAGATAACAGCAACCCCCAGAGGGCTGAGCGTATTCGGTGATGCCAAATTGCTCCGCCAGCGCGATCTGCTCCTTACGCCCCTTTCCGCTGATCCCGTATAGCCCCTCTCGATTCACCCACCCCCGCAGTTCTGGCACGGTCGGCTCAAGCAGTTTGGCCGAGAGGGGCCGGAGCAGATACCCTCGCAGGTCGCTCTCGCGTTCGACGGTACGAAGGCTGGGTCGCATCTGGCTCTTGGGCCGCTGGCCGGCCACCTCGCCGGTAAAGACAAAGTGGTACCCGTGCTCCTCCATCCAGGCCCGTGCGTTACGCAGCATAAAGATGCGGCAGTCCAGGCAGGGATTCATGCCGGACCCATATCCATACCGGGGATGGAGTACTAACGGCAAGTATGCGTCGGAAACGTCAATCACTTCCAGGTCCACCCCCAGCATTGCCGCTGCCCGTTCCGCGTCTGAAGGCCCGACCGGACCACGTCCGGCTACGCGGTTGCGCTCGACGTAGGAGAAGCCAGTGACAAAGTGCAACGCAGTGACCTTGATCCCCTGCTCCACCAAAATTCGCACAGCCAGCGTGCTATCGAGGCCGCCTGAAAGCAGCCCCACCGCCCTGATCTGCTCTTTTTCACCCATTACCGGAGGAGGATACCACAGAGCCACGAGATCGTCAACCTGATCCAGCCGGTACAAACGTCAGGGGAAATCGGGTACAGATGACACTAACACTGACCTGATGTTCTTGCTATACTGGTACAAGGTGGCAAAGGAATCGGAAGTGATGGGAAAAGGCACCCATGCGATTGCTCATCATTGACGACCACGACGCCGTACGAGAGGCACTGCAGGCCCAACTGCGCGCGGCAGCCAGGGTAGACATCGTTGGCTGCACGGGCTGCTGGAAGGCTGGCCTTCAGGAGGCGCTGAGGCTACAGCCCGACGTGGTGCTGCTGGAGACCAAGCGCACCGACGGGCAGGGGCTGGAGGCCCTACGGAGCCTGACCCAGCAGTGCCCTCACACCAGTGTCATCGTCCTCACCTCTTACCCCGACACCGAAGAAGAGCGAGAGGCCCGTTCGCTGGGCGTCGCGCGCTACATCCTCAAGAACATTGACACGCCCCAGTTGGCCCGCGAAATCCAGGCTGCTCTGCGTCCACCGGTAGCAGCATCAGTGCCCGCGGGTCCAACGAGAATGTGACCGGTTCGCCCGGACCGGGCAGCGCCGTGCCGGCCGGGAAGTGGAACGTCAGTCCGACCCCATCCGCAGCCCGCACATCCAGCCGGTAATACTCCCCACGGAAGGAACGCTCCGCCACCACTCCTTGCACCACGTTGGGTCCCACCCCGCCCAACCGCGCCCCCTCCGGCCGAACCAGAACCTGCACCTCAAATCCTGAACCCCAATCCTCGATCCTGCCCCTCTGATCCCCGATCCCTGATCCCCGGTCTCTGACCCCTGCTCCCTGCTCCCCAATCTCCAATCTCCAATCTCCAATCCCCGTCCTCACCACCCCAGGCTCCACCATCCGCCCCTCCACCAGGTTCGTCAGTCCCAGGAACTGCGCGGCCCAGGCCGAGACAGGCCGCCGGTAGACCTCTTCCGGCGTCCCCACCTGCACCACCTGCCCGGCCCGCATCAGCACCACCCGGTCGGCGATGGCGAACGCCTCCTCCTGGTCGTGGGTGACGGTGATGGCAGTCACGCCGGCACGACGGAGGATGCCGGGCAATTCATCCATCAGCCGCTCGCGCAACGCCCGGTCCAGCGCTCCCAGTGGTTCGTCGAGCATCAGCAAGCACGGCTGGGGAGCCAGGCTGCGCGCCAGCGCCACGCGCTGGCGCTCCCCGCCCGAAAGTTGGTTCACGTCACGGTGCTCAAAGCCCGCCAGCCCGACCAGTTCCAGTACCTCGGCCACCCGCGCGGCCACCGCC
>DATKWP010000201.1:0-5196 GCA_035529535.1 Anaerolineae bacterium
TGCGGTGCGTGTCGGTCTCAGCCATGGGTTCTCCATCTGACTCGGGGTAGTAGACAGGCGGCCACGAGGCCACGTGAGGCCGCACTCGATATTCGACCGTCGCTATTTCTCTAGTCTTGGCCATAAAGCCTCTCCTTTCACCCTCGACTATTCTATCCCACCCTGTCACGCCGCGCAAGTTGCGAGTTCCACTGTTTTGCCTTAGTCTGGTTCCGCTTATATAATTCTCTTCTGACCGCAACACCAAGGCTTGAGGAGGAACACGCTGATGATCAGAGTCGGTCTTCTCGGAGTTGGATTCATTGGAGCCACACACGCGGCCTGCTACAAGAACATCGCAGGAGCCAGGCTGGTAGCGGTGGCCGACGTGAATCGAGAGGCGGCTGACAGAGTGGCCGCGGAACATGACGCAAGAGCCTACTACGCCGTGGAGCCACTGCTGGAGGACAAGGAGGTGGACGTAGTAGACGTCTGCCTGCCAACTTTTCTCCACGAGCAGGCGGTGGTCAGTGCAGCGGAGGCGGGTAAGGATATTCTGTGCGAGAAACCGATCGCCCGCAGTCTCAGCGAAGTAGACCACATGCTTGGGGCTGTCCGCCGGGCAGGCGTGAAATGCATGGTGGCTCAGGTGGTCCGCTTCTGGCCCCAGTACGCCGCGATCAAGGAACTGCTGGATATGGGCCGGATCGGCCAACCGTGGATGGCTACCGCCTCCCGGCTGACGTCGTTTCCGGGCTGGTCCACCTGGTTCGGTGACCCGGCGCTCAGCGGCGGCGCGATTCTCGACCTGCACATCCACGACCTGGATTACGTCTTCTATCTCTTTGGCCGTCCTGGCCGGGTGTACGCGGTGGGGCATGCCGATGCCAGTGGTGCCTGGAACCAGGTGGTCACCACGCTGTACTACGGTGACAAGGCTGCTGTGGCTGAAGCCAGCTTCATGATGCCGCCCGGGTTTCCCTTCACCGCCACCTTTCGGCTGGTGGGCACGCAGGGCTGTGTAGAGTACCGCTTCCGAGTGGGCGGCCAGGTAGACCAGCGCGACGTTGCCACGACCGAATTCACGCTCTATCGTCCCGGCCAGCCCCCGGAATCCCCACTCTGCTCAGATCAAGATCCCTACCTGGCCGAGATCGAGTACTTTGTAGACTGCGTGATGCAGGGCAAGCACCCCGAGGTCGCCACGCTGGAAGAGGCACGTGCTGTACTCCAGATCGCCCTGGCGGCGCAGGAGTCGCTCGAGCATGGCCGTGTGGTGACGCTCAAGTACTAGAGTAGATTTTATCCCTCGAAAGGAGAAAGTATGCGACCGTTAAGCCAAGTTGCCCCAGCATGGTGGGACTATACCACACTCGACCGGGAGATTCTGGATGACGCCGCGCGCCTCACGGCAGACGACCTGCTGGGGCTCAGCCGCCCAGGGTTCACGGTGAGGTTTTACGACACCGTCCAAGAGTTCTACCTGGCCGAGGCACTGGAATATATCACAGCGTGGCAGCAGGCCACGCAGAAAGAGCCTGCCGGCATGTGCGGTCCCATCGGCCCGACCGAGCAACTGCCCCTGGTGGCACGCCTGGTCAACGAACTGGGCATCTCACTCAGGTACTGCCACTTCTGGGGCATGGACGAGTGGGTCGTGGATGGCAAGGAGGCGGGCCTGGACTTCCCCTTGGGCTTCGCCCGGGCCGACATGGACCTATGTTTCAACCGCATCCGGCCCGAGTTGCGCATGCCGCAGGAGAACATCCACTTCCCGGCCGTAGACGCGACCGAGTACATCAGGAGCTGGGACAAGGCGCGCTGCCTATGTATGCAAGGCGGCCAGGGAGAGGTCAAGCATTGGGCTTTCAACGACCCGCCCAAGCGCGAGGGCCGGTACGTGGACAGTCCGCCTCCACCGGCGGAATATCGCAGGCTCACCACGCGGGTGGTGGACCTGCATCCCATCACGCTGATCCAGAATGCGCGTACCTCGGGCGGCGGCGTGGTCCAGAACGTCCCCACCCAGGCCATCACCGTCGGCCCGGTTGAGACCTGGAAGGCGGAGAAGGTTTCGATCTGGCATGCCGGGATGCACGACAATCCCTTCGGGCAGCGCCTGACGACGCTGATGATCTCGAAGCGCATCGCGGACAGCGCCGTGCCCATGTCGCTGCTAGCCGACCATCCCAACGTGCAGTTCAACTTCCTGCGCAGCGGGATCGGGACCTGCGAGGCTGAGATGCACTAGGCGGACGGGAGATTCCTCGCTCCGCTCGGAATGACAGGGGGAGATTCCTCACTCTGTTCGGAATGACAGGTGGAGATTTCTCACTCCGTTCGGAATGACAGTCGTATGACAAAGAAGGCCTTTGCTATCGGCACGCATCCCGACGACATCGAGTTCATGATGGCGGGGACGCTGATCCTGTTGCGCCAGGCTGGCTATGAGACTCACTACATGACGATCGCCAACGGGTCGTGCGGAACCAGCCAGTATGACGTAGAGACCATCACCAGGATACGCCGGCAAGAATCTATCCACGCGGCCGAGTTTGCCGGAGCGATCTACCACGAGAGCCTGGTCAACGACATCGAAATCTTTTACGAAAAGAACATGCTCCAGCGGCTGGGAGCGACGATACGCATAGTCGCGCCGGAGATCATCCTGACGCATGCGACGGTTGAGTACATGGACGACCACACCAATACCTGCCGCCTGGTGCTGACGGCTGCCTTCACCCGGGGCATGCCCAACTTTCCGGTCGAGCCACCGCAGCCACCGGTAGAGCAGCCCGTGACCGTATACCACGCGCTTCCGTACGGGTTGCGTGACCCATTGCGCCGGCCGGTACAGCCGGAGATGTACGTGGACGTTACGGGTGTGATGCGGGCCAAGCGGCAGATGCTGGCCCAGCACAGGAGCCAGAAAGAATGGCTGGATGCCAGCCAGGGGATTGATTCGTACCTGGTGACCATGGAACACATGTGCCGCGACGTCGGGCGTCTCTCGGGTTGCTATGAGTACGCCGAGGGGTGGACCCGGCACCTGCATTTGGGTTACTGCGACGAAGAAGCGCATCCGCTCCTGGCAGCCCTGCCAGACAAGTGCCTGGCGCAAGCCTCCGTCGCCTAAACATCCTCAACCCAGGCAAGATCTTCTCGTGACGGAAAACAAACCAGGTTTTTAGGAAAAAACCTGGTTTGTTGTTTCATCGGAGGCCCGGCTTCAGCCGGGAAGCCGCCGCAAGCAGGGCGCTGAAGCGGGCCGTCCGCCACATTTTGCAGTAAAAACCAGGCTACCTCTCCAGGCGTAGAAGGACACGCGCCAGATCAGGCGATGGGAGTTCCACCGGCTCCAGTCCCCATGCGGCACGGTTCTGGTCGAGTTCCTCCTGCACGACCTCCAACGCCAGTCCGCAGACCAGGACTTTCTCGAAGGCATCCTGGTATCCGCCGGGAGCCGCCTGGCACCGCCGCTCTTCCATCATCAACTCGTAGATATTGACCCCGGTGGGGCAGGCCTCCTGGCAGCGCCAGCAGGAGGAGCACAGCCACACCGAATAGTCGCTGGCCTCGGGGTCCGCCAGGAAGGTGACGATGGCGTGGCCCCCCACCATCTCCACCGGGCAGACGGTGACGCACGTGCCACATTGAATACACGCCCCGGGGTGCTTCATCGCCACGTGCCCTCCCGCAGGCCCAGTTCCTCCTCCGGCAGTCCCAGCGCCAGCCCCACCAGTTGCGGCAGGAACAGCGCCGGCTTGCGCAAGTCCGGCTCATCTCTCGGATGTAAGCCATCCGCCACGATCAACCGCTGAAAGCGGCGCAACAGCAACTGGCAATTGCCGCAACTATGGAGCAGGAGGTCGGCCTCGCGCACGGCCTCCAACTTACGCCGCCCGGCCGCCAGCGACAACTGCCGGTTGGCCAGGTATAGCGTTGCACCGCAGCACTCGTCCTCGCCGCCATAGTCTACCACCTCCGCCCCGGTCAGTTCGACCAGCCGCCGCAGGCTCTGCGGCTCCAGGGGATCGTCGAACCCCATCACGTCGCCGGGACGGAAGGCCTGGCAGGGGTTGGTGATGGCCACCCGCAACCTCCCCCCCTCCTGCCCCCCCGCCAGCGGGGGGGAGAGGGGGGGGCGCCTGCGGGGGGGCAGGGGGGGGCGCACCACGCGCGCTCGTAGTTCCTCTTCCCGCTCGGCCAACAGCCGCACGACGTGCCTGACCTGCACCTGTCCGGCAACGGTGAGCCCCAGCGGTTCCAGGCGGCGGTTCGCCTCCGCACGCGCCTCGGGGTCCTGCAACGCGAGGGCCGCGCGGGTGAGCGTGTTCGTGCAGCCGCCGCACACCGTCACCACCACATCGTGCCCCATCCGTTCCACCAGGGCCAGGTTATAGGCGGCCAGGTAGACCCAGTCAGGGGTGAAGGACTCGACGATGGGGGAGCCGCAGCAGGTCGCCTGCTGGACGATCTCCAGTTCGATCCCGAGTTCCCTCAGCACAGCGCGGGTAGACGCCTCGTATTCAGGCATGCGCTGAAGGACCAGGCAACCAGGATAAAAGGCAAACCTCAAATCTGAACTCCCAAAGCCCAAGAGCAACGAGGCGGAGCAGATAGAACAGTCAAGGGCGGAAGAGCACCAGCCCCACCCCTATCTGCTCCAATGCCTCCTCGGCGTAATAGGTGACGATGGCGCTGGGATCATCGAGGGCCGCACACAGAGCACGGATGTATTCATCCGCGATGGCTTCTGGAGGCCGGATGATGCTCAGGGCACGAGCCGCACCGGCGCGGGCCAGCACCTCCCCCGCCTGCAACGCCGCGATGAGGGCGGGGACAGCCGGGGAACCGATGCGGGCCAGGCCGTCGGCCGCGACGCGGGAGACGAGGGGACTAGAGTCCGCCATCCGCTGTACCAGCCCCGCCACCGCCTCTTCCGCGCGCAACTCTCCCAGCCCCTGGGCGGCGCAGGCGCGCACGGCGGGGTCGGGGTCTTCCAGCACGGCGATGAGCAATTCCCGCGCGGCCGCCGTGCCGACGGCGGCCAGGGTGCGGACGGCCCACCAGCGACGGTCGGAGTCAGTGCCCGCCAGCAGATCGCGCAACGCAGGCAACGCCGCGTCGCCCAGGCCACCCACGGCCAGCGCAGCCTCCTCGGTGCGCACATCGTCACCTCTCTCGACGCTATCCACAAACTCCTCGAGGTGGTGC
>DATKWP010000202.1:0-12154 GCA_035529535.1 Anaerolineae bacterium
GGCTTCATGCGCACACGCCAGAAATTGATCTCCCCCTGGGCAGCCAGCACGTCCTTCACCACATCGAAATCGCCAACCGAGACGCCGCCAGAGGTGAGGAACAGGTCCACCCCCTGGGCCAGTCCCGCCCTGATCTTCTCCGTCAGTTCCTGTACCCGGTCGCGGGCGATGCCGAGCATAATGGGGATGCCTCCGCACTGGAGCACCTGGGCGGCGTTGGAGTAACTGTTGGCGTTACGGATCTTGCCTGGCGCGAGGGGAGCGTCAATCTCCACCACCTCGTCGCCGGTGGCCAGGATCGCCACGCGCGGACGGCGGACGACCTGCACCGCCGGGTGCCCCAGCGTAGCCAGCATCCCGATCTCTGGCGGGCGGACGATCATCCCCCGTTGCAACACCAACTCTCCCTGGTGCACGTCCTCTCCAGCAGGGCGGATGTACAGGCCCGCCGGCACCTTCACGAAAACGTCCACCCATTCTCCCTGGGCCTGGGTATCTTCGACCCGCACGATGGCATCGGCCCCCGGGGGAATGGGAGCGCCGGTCATGATGCGGATGGCCGCGCCAGGTGTCACCTCCATCTCACTAACATAGCCCGCTGCCAGGTCAGCGATGACGTGCAGGCGGCGAGGAGCCTGGCGGCTGGCACCGGCGGTGTCGGCTGCCTGCACCGCGTAGCCGTCCATGGACGAGTTTGCGTAGGGCGGGACGTCCACGTCGGCGTACACGTCCTCGGCCAGGACGCGGCCGAGCGCCTCCAGAATAGGCACGCGCTCCGGCCCCAGGGGATGGAACTCGCCCAGTATCCGTTCCAGTGCTTCTTCTACACTTAACATATCATCTGTCATTGCTTTCCGTCTCGCATATACTCTAGTCACTCACATCGTCCGGCATCAGCTCTGGGTGCCGATCTCGAATCCAGGCCCGAGCGGACTCTGCAAACATCCTGGTTTCTGCCAGCAGATCCCGGGCCTCAGTGTCGGAGACGCCACCCACTCCGACGTAGTCCGTCCAGTTGCGCTTGCGCCTGCAATCGTCGAAATAGTCCGCCAGATCACCAAACTCGTCCGCCGAGACAGCCTTCAAGAACTCGAAGGTTGTCCAATGGTGGCCGACGCTGGCCGCCCGATAGCCCTCCGCATACATCATGGCCGTGGCAGCCTGGAGTGCTGCGTTGTAGGCCGTGGCAAACCGGCGATCAGCCGAGAGTGCTTCGACAGCAGCATCGGTCAGGTCTCGCTTGACAACTGCAAATAAGCCAGCGATCTCAGCGGGATTTGTGCGGTGAGGCCGGACGCGCCCCTCACGCAGCAAGCGTGCGAAGTGCTCTCTCATCACCAATCACGAATATCTTATGGCCGCCAAGTACATTGTGCAGGAAACCATCGTTTCGGGCCAGCCGCTCCTTGAATTCCTCAGGGCTGACCAGGTGGTAATTGATCTCTCGCTGAATCTCAGCCTGCACGGGGCTCAATACGGTGGACAACTGCCGGCTGGAGATGGACCCGACGACGAAAAGATCAATGTCGCTGGCAGCGGTCTCCTGATTGGCAGCATAGGAACCATAGATAAAGGCAACCTGAATCCGCCCATCTCCGGCCAGGGCATCGCTCAGCAGAGATGCAAGAGCCACGGTCTTCAACAGGATGCGCTTGAGTTCAGGAAAGATCGGACAGGCCGGGTTGACCTGGAAATAGACCCGGTTACCATCCTCGACTCGACGCAAGAGGCCGATTTCGGTCAGCCTGGCACTCTCTCGCTGGACTGCCCGTATAGGTAGCCCGACAAGTTCAGCGATTTCGCTTTGGTAATATCGCCTCTCTTGATTGAGCAGAAGCAGTTTCAGGACCTTGACCCTCGCTGAGGATGAAATCAGTTTATCCAGCACTCTATCCACTCCAACTACAATTTGTAGTCAATTGTATACAACTTGTAGTCAAAAGTCAAGCCACTAAATACTTACCTGCGGCCGGTATTCTCCCCACACCCGCCGCAGGACACCGCAGATTTCGCCCAGCGTGCAACCAGCCTCGACGGCGGTGACGAACAGGGGCATCAGCGGCTCATTGGGGGCGCGGGCAGCCGCTTCGATGCGAGCCAGCGCTGCCGAAGCCCGCGCTCCGTCGCGCCGCGCCCGCAGCGCGGCCAGGTGCGCCCGCTGCCGCTCCTCGACAGCCGGGTCGACCACCAGTCGTTCCAGCCCCCCCCTTTCCTCATCTACTCGATACTCATTTACCCCCACCACGATCCTATCTCCCGTCTCAATCTCCCGCTGGTAACGATAGGCCGCGTCGGCGATCTCTTGCTGGACGTAGCCCTGTTCGATGGCCGCCAACGCCCCGCCCAAAGCATCAATCTTCTCGATGTACTCCTGCGCCCGTCGCTCGACCTCGCGGGTGAGATGCTCGATCACGTAGGAACCGGCCAGGGGGTCCACCGTGTTAGCCACCCCCGACTCGTGGCCGATGACCTGCTGGGTGCGCAGCGCGATGCGGACCGATTCCTCGGTGGGCAGCCAGAGCGCCTCGTCGCGGGAGTTGGTATGCAGGGACTGGGTGCCGCCCAGCACAGCGGCCAGCGCCTGGAGCGTCACCCGGACCACGTTGATCTCCGGCTGCTGGGCAGTGAGGGTACAGCCGGCGGTCTGGGTGTGGAAGCGCAACGTCCAGGAGTTGGAGTTCTGCGCACCGAAGCGCTCCCGCATGATCCACGCCCACAGGCGACGCGCAGCGCGAAATTTGGCGATCTCCTCCAGGAAATCGTTGTGGGCGTTGAAGAAGAACGAAAGGCGCGGGGCAAAGTCGTCCACGTTCAACCCTGCCTCAATGGCGGCCTGGACGTAAGTGATGCCGTTGGCCAGCGTAAAGGCAACCTCCTGGACGGCGGTCGAACCGGCCTCCCGGATGTGGTAGCCGCTGATGCTGATGGTGTTCCATTTGGGGACCTCGGCAGCGCAGTAGCGGAAGAGGTCGGTCACCAACCGCATCGAGGGGCGGGGCGGGAAAATGTAGGTGCCACGGGCGGCGTACTCCTTGAGGACGTCGTTCTGGACCGTGCCACACAGGGCGCGGGGCTCTACCCCCTGCTCTTTGGCGACGGCAATGTACATCGCTAACAGGATGGCGGCCGGCGCATTGATGGTCATCGAGGTGCTGACCTGGTCCAGGGGGATACCGGCGAACAGGGCCCGCATATCATCCATGCTGCTGATGGAAACGCCGACCTTGCCCACCTCTCCGGCGGCCAGCGGATCGTCGGCGTCGTAGCCGATCTGGGTGGCCAGGTCGAACGCCACGGAGAGGCCGGTCTGCCCATGCTGGAGCAGATACCGGTAGCGGGCGTTGGACTCTTCGGCGGTGGCATAGCCAGCGTACTGGCGCATCGTCCACAACCGGCCCCGATACATCGTAGGCTGCACCCCCCGGGTGAAGGGGTATTCGCCGGGGAAGCCCAGGTCGTGGAGATAGTCCACCTCCACGTCGGCGGGGGTAAGAATCCGCTCAAGCGGGATGCCGGAGAGGGTCTCGAAGTGTTCCCGCCGTTCGGGGAAGCGTTCGAGGAGCGGCTTGACAGTAGCCTCCTCCCACTCCTGCCTGGTGCGTTTCAGATCGTCCATGTTTTTCCCCTCTAGCCCAGTTCACTTTTCACGTCCACCCGTATTCATACCCCGTCTCGTACATCGCCACCACGTTTTCAGGGGGACTAACCGCCTGGACGTTGTGACAAGGGGCCAGGATGTATCCCCCACCCTGGCCCAGGAGCCGGATGTTGCCCAGCACCTCGGCGCGTACTTCCTCCACGCTCCCGAAGGCCAGCGTATACTGGTTGTCAACCCCACCGTGGAAGATTACTTGATCGCCAAAGTCCCGTTTCAATTCCCGGCGATCCATCCCCTTGCACCGCCACTGGAGCGGGTTGAGCACGTCAATCCCAATCCCGATCATGTCAGGGATGATCTTCCTGACCGCTCCATCGCTGTGAAAGAAGGCATAGGCGCCAGCCTGATGCACCAGGTCTATCATCCGCTTCATTCTCGGGAGGAAGAACTCGCGGACCATCCCAGGCGAGATCAACAGGTCTTCCTGCGACCCGAGATCTTCACCCACGTACGAGATGTCCACTTGCCCCGGGATCGCCTCGTAGATGCGCCGCGTGTTCTCGTAGCAGAAATCGAAGAGTCTGTCCAGGCAGTAATGGACGAGGTCGGGATGGAGCACCAGGTCCACGTAGGCCTGTTCCATACCGCGCAATTCCTTGTAAATCAGGAACGGCTCCGACCCGCCGCCCTGGATGGGGTAGATTCCCTTGCCCTGGACCTGGCCGGGGAGCACCGCATAGTCGAACCAGTCGGCGGTGGGCCAGGTATAGTTGCGCTCAATCTCCTCGATCGTGTTGTAGTGGGCTAGAGGATGGTAGATGCACTCGGCATACACCCCGCTGCCGTAGTCCACGTCCTGGTAGCGGCATCCATACATATCGCACCCAGGCTCGATGGGCGGGCCGGCGTAGCGGGGACCAACCGTGACGACTCGATCTATGTGCAGCCGCTCGAACATCTCCCACTGATCGGAGCAGGCGAGCGCCTGCACCAACTTCTGCGTCGCTTCTGGGGTGGCCCAGTAGTCCATCGGCAGCCGGTCCGGCCTCTCGCGCCTGAGCACGGCCAGCCATCGCTCCTTGGGGGTCATGCTTTCTTTGGGCATGGTGCCTTTCCCCCTATCCTCCCAGAGCGGCGTGACGTAGCGTCTGGCTGACCCACGCCCGCGCCGGATGCTCCACCTGCTCCAGTTCGGCGACCACCAGTTCCAGGTCGTAGGCCACGCGGCGGATGGTGACCGTGCACTGGTCACCCTCAAAGTCGAGCAGGGCGTACGCAGGGTGGGGGTCGCCATCCAGCGGCAGCCCCACACTGCCGTCGTTGACCAGCCGAACCGAGTCCACCACGCGGTCCATGGGCCGGTGGGTGTGGCCGCACAGGAGCAAGTGAGCGTCCAACCCGGCCAGGTGAGGGCGCACCTGGTCGGCGGAGGTGGTGGGATAAAGGCTGGTCTCGTCGTTGCCGGGGACAGCGTGGACGGCGACGATGCGGCCGTACTCTGGGACGTTCATCTCCAGCCGCGTCGGGAGGTCACGCAGGAACTCGTAATCGGCCCACGGGAGCCGCTCCACGGTCCAGCGGAAGTTGGCATCGCGCTGCGCAAGTTGGGTGGGCATGCGCGCCCAGTCGTCGGGCGTGCGGACAAAGAACACAGGACGGCGGCCGGTGACCAGGTAGCGGTCGGTGTTGCCCTGGAGGAAGGCGACGTGCGGCAACGCCCGCAGCCGCGCCAGTGCCTCGACCGGCCGGGGACCAAAGACGGCCAAGTCGCCCAGCACCCAATAGGCGTCGGGCGTGCCCTGCGCCTGGACGTCGGACAGGATCGCCTCTAGGGCCAGGAGATTACCGTGGATATCAGATAGAACAGCGAACCGTTTCATGGTGACATCACCTCAATTGGAATCCTGGTCAGGAAGCACACCAGTCTCGCGTAGATAAGTCTCCAGACGACTGACGAAGCGCTCAGCGTCTTCAATTGCCTGCTCGGCTTGTTCCTGGTTGAAGTACGCAGAGTCGCTGTAATCAGCATCCATTCGGGCTTTGAAAGCACGCTGGAAGATCTGGCCATACTCCGCTTCGATCAATCCCGGCTTTACGAGGTACTGATTGAAGGCAGCCAGTACTCCAGAATGCTTGCTTCGGGCTATGTCCTGTGTCAGAAGGGCTGCAGTGGCCAGCATGAAAATCGCGTAATAGGCACGGCTGACTGCAATGCGGTAGGTTCCTTGACTCAACAGAAGTCGTGCTACCTTCAGGTCCTCGGCGCATTTCTCCAGCCGGATACGGACGATTACTCGGCGGGCGTCGTCCATAGATCAACCCCCTCCTTCTCTACCTGCTCATAGAAAGGTTCCCGGTACTGACGCATCCAGTCGTACCTGGTCTGGTCAACAATGAGGTCGGAAAGGACCACATTGTACTTGAGGCCAATCTCAAACCCAGCCTTCTCCAGGTGCTCGCGTCGGTCGCCATCTGGCTTGCGCAGCACCACAAACAAGTCTATGTCCGACTCGGCATCGAAATCGCCGCGCACCTTTGAGCCATAGAGGATAACTCGCAGAACAGTACTGCCATAGACCATACGTAACTGGTGCAGATACTCCCGGATGGCTGCCCTTTCCCGATCATCCAGGTGTATTAGCGCTCGTTCGTTCATCGTTCCCTCCCGGCCTGAACACTTTGCACACACCAGGCCAGTTCAGCATTCCCCAGACGAGAGCCAGGAACAGCCCCGTCAGCAGCAGGTCTCGTGGCCGGGTCTGGAGGGCGTAATCCGACGCATCGAAAAGCAGGTGGTTCACCCAGACGTGAACCTGGTAAAGGATCGCCGCCGCCAGGGTGAACCACCGGCCCCAGGGACGAAAGCGCATAAGCCCCACCGCACAGGAGATGAAAACCAGCCCCCAGGAACCGCCCATCGCCGCCAGGTAAGCCCAGGAGACCGTCATCGGCAGGTCGGGCAGGAGAGCCGCATAACGCAGGGCCAACCCGGCCCGCCCCAGGTTCGCCAGTCCCAGGGCCAGCACCAGCAGGGCCAAGGCGAGCACCCATTTCTGGGGTCGGGTGAGACGTTTCAGCATTTGCCGATGTACCAATTTGCCAGTGTGCCAGCCCACCCTTCCTACGGCGTGAGCACGATCTTCCCAAACTGATCTCCCCGCTCGAGTAGCGCAAACGCCTCCTTGCCCTCGCTGAGCGGCATGACCCGGTCCACCACCGGCCTGAGTTTCCCCGCCCACAGCAGGCCCATCACGTCCTGGAAATCTTGATGGGTACCCATGGTGGAGCCGATGATGCTGATCTGCTTGCTGAAGATGAAGCGCACGTCAATCTCGACCTGGGGGCCGGAGGTGTTGCCGACGATGACGATGCGCCCCCCGCGCGCCACGGCGCGCATGCTCTGCGCCAGGGTCGCCCGCCCGACGTTGTCCACCACCACGTCCACTCCGCGCCGCCCGGTCATCTTGAAGAGGGTCTTGCTCCACTCGGGATCTTGCCGGTAGTTGAGCACCACGTCGGCTCCCAGTCCGCGGGCTTTCTCCATCTTCTGCTCCGTGGAAGTGAGGGCATAGACGGTCGCGCCGGCCAGTTTGGCGATCTGGATGGCCATCGAGTTGACCCCACCCCCCGCACCGACGATAAGCACCGACTCGCCGGCCCGCAGTTGGGCGCGGTGAATGAGCATACGCCAGGCGGTGAGGGAGACCAGCAACGGGGCGGAGGCCAGCGCGAAATCCCAACCCTCGGGAATGGGCATCAGACTGGCCGCCGGCACCGCGACGTATTCTGCGTGCCCGCCCCGCAACTGCTCCCCCAGGATCACGTAGCCGGGGCTGAGGCAGTGCTCCCCCCGGCACGTGAATTCGTCTTCACGGGTGCTGAGACCCGGCTCCACCACTACCCGCTGGCCCACCTGCCAGCGCGGATGAGTACATCCGGTGACCCCTTCACCCAGGGAGGCGATCTCTCCGGCCACGTCCGCCCCGGTCCAGTGGGGCATCTCTAACTTTAGGCCAGGCCAGCCTTGCCGCACGAAAGTGTCGAGATGATTGAGGGCGCAAGCCCGTACCCGCACTACCACCTGGCCCGGGCCGGGTTCGGGGTCGGGCACGTCGTCGCAGCGCAGGACGTCCAAACCGCCATGTTCGTAGAAGCAAAGGGCTTTCATAGCGCTCCTGGCTCTCCGAAGGTCCTACTTTAACCCTGTCTCCGAGCGGGCGATCACCATGCGTTGGATCTCGCTGGTACCTTCGTAGATCTCGGTGACCTTGGCGTCGCGGAAGTAACGTTCGACGGGCAGTTCCTTGCTGTAGCCCATCCCGCCGTGGATCTGGATCGCCTGCGTGGTGACCCACATGGCCGTCTCGGAAGCGAAGAGTTTGGCCATCGAGGACTCCAGGGTATAGCGGCGACCGGTCTCCTTCGACTCCTGCTTGGCCAAGGCCGCCTGGTAGATGAGCAGCCGGCTGGCCTCGATTCGGCACTTCATGTCGGCCAGTTTCTGTTGGATCATCTGGAACTGGCCGATCGCCTGGCCGAAAGCCTCGCGCTCACGGGCATACTGCAGAGAGGCCTCGTAGGCCGCCTCGGCGATGCCCAGGGCCTGGGCGGCGATGCCGATGCGACCCGCATCCAGCACCGCCATGGCAATCTTGAAGCCCTCCCCCTCCTGGCCCAGCCGGGCTCCCAGCGGGCACCGGTAGTCTTCCAGGTGGATCTCGCAGGTTGCGGAGGCGCGGATGCCCAGTTTGGGCTCGATCTTGCCCCGAGAAAAGCCTGGCTCCTCCGTATCAATCATAAAGGCGCTGACGCCCCGGTAGCGTGGCTTGGCGTCGGGGTCGGTCTGGGCAAACAGCACGATGTACTTACTCACCGGCCCACTGGTGATCCAGGACTTGGTGCCGTTGATCACGTAATGGGTGCCGTCGGCAGACAGACTGGCCGTCACGCGGATGTTGCCCGCATCGGAGCCAGACTGAGGCTCGGTCAGTGCGTAGGCTCCGATGACTTGCCCACTGGCGACCGGTCGAAGATACTTCTGCTTCTGCTCCTCCGTGCCATAGTGCAGGAGGCCGTAGCAGTAGAGGGAGTTGCAGACGGACATGATGACGCCGTGGGAGGCGTCCACCTTGGAGATTTCTGCCAGGGCCAGGACGTAGGCCAGCGTGTCCATGCCCACGCCGCCGTACTCTTCGGGCACTTCGATGCCCATAAAGCCCTGGCCGCCCATTCTTCTGATGGTCTCGTGGGGAAACTCGCCCGTCTCATCGTGATGGGCGGCGATGGGCGCGATCTCCTTCTGAGCAAAGTCTCGCGCCATGTCACGGATCATACGGTGCTCATCGCTTAGATGCAGGTCCATTGGATTCCCTCCTCAATGTGTGATTATGTCAACGTATGACGATCAATTCCCCAAGATAGACAATATATCCCAAATAGAATTTGGGATAATTTGGGATAATGCCTCATGCCGGACTAGCACTCCATAAAGCAGTAAAACTGCATCTACTTCATAATATAGTACGTCCCCTTCTTGGCCCCAATCTTGAGCAAGATGCCTTGCTCAACCAGGTCCACCATATCCAGCCGCAGGGTTTCGGCGCTGACGTCAGGGCAGAGGTTCTGATATTCGCGGCTGGTGATGCGGCCGCGTTGCTGTACGTGGGCCAGCGCCCTGGCCTGCCGTTCGTTCATCGTGCGCGTCCAGGCCGGCAAGGGGGCACGTTCGCGGACGTTGTAGAGCGTAACGGAGAAGGAGAATGGGGTATCTCTGAACCTGGGGGGAGGATGGCCGGCCCGCACCATCTCCTCAATCATCAGGTCCACACCCAGGCCCAATTCCTCAATGTACCCCCACTGGTACAGGCCAATGACGACGCGCGGGTTGCGCGAAAAGTGCTCCTCGACGATGTTGTCCACCGTGATGAAGCCGGGAAGGCCGCCCGGGCTGGTGATCTCCATGCGGTCGGCGAACATACGCACCTCGATTCGTCGCCCGCCCAGCCGGTAGTCCCGGTGAGCCACGGCGTTGACCAGCGCCTCACGCACAGCGGAGACGGGGTACTCGGTGCGTTCCTCCCGCTCCAGCCCGGTGACTACCGCGCCGATGCGCATCTCCTCACCGACGACCTCCCAGGTGCGCTGGATGATGCGTGCCAGCGGCCCGCCGATCTCCTCACGGCGGCCATAGCCAGGCTGGCCGGACTCGCCCCGGGGCAGCGTGCCGACAAACTTGACGAAGGTCAGCCCGCTCTGGGGCAGAAACGCCTGAGGGTTACGGGCAAACAGCAGGACACCTGCCACGGTAGGATGGCCGTCCTCACTCAACGCTCCCACTTCGAGCAGCAGAGCATCCACCGGGCGCGTCCATTCCCGGTGCTGGCGCTCCTCCCACTTGGCGACGAATTCGGCGATGGTCTCTTCGTCCAAGTCCTCCCGCCGCGCACCAGGGGCCAGTTCCGCCTCAAAATCGCCGGTAGACTTGGTCGCGGCCAACTGGCGGATCTCACCGCCGCTGAGAGGGCGATTTTCGACGCCCGCGCGGATCAGCACGCGCCCATCGGCCAGGCTGTGGAGTTCGGGGCTGCGCTTGACGACGATGGCGAACGCCAGGCCCTCCTCCGCCGCCGCCTGGTGCCAGCGGACCTCCACCGGCGGGCGGCATTCCTGCACGGCGGACTGCAACGCGACCTCGAGTTCATCGGCAAACACCTGCCCGGTGGCCTGCCCGGTCTCGGTCACGCCGATGAGGATCGTGCCGCCGTCGGAGTTGGCGAAGGCCACCAGCGTCTCCGCCAGCACCTGGACCTCCGGCTCCGCCATCAAGGCTAGCATCTGGCCGGCGCGACGCTCAGACAGACTCGCGCCCATTCTTCTCACCCTCTGACCCCACTGCTTCGGCCACGACCTTACGTACTTCCCCTACCCCGACGGTCAGTAGAGCAGCCTTCGCAGCGTAGAACATAGCGTAGTAGGCCTTGGCGACCGTATCACGGTAGTGACCCAGATTCACCAGATCGCGGGCGACGACCAACTTTTCCTCAGCGAGTCTGAGATAAACTCGGACTTCTTCTAGCTCGAACTCGGCCATAGGACAATGCCCTCTCGCTGAACTTGCTTGAAAAACGACCAGCGCTTACGAGCCGTATACCGGTCCTCACTGACCACAAGCGGAGATATCCAGATGCCATGCTTCAGCGAGACGTCATGTGCAGTATCTACGACCGTCTCCCAGCGTGGATCGCGGTACATTGAGCGATACAGTCCATCGGGCAGTCGCTCTTCTCCCCAAACCACGACCACCATCACATCCACGTCAGAATCCAGGGCTGCATCACCTCGGGCGTAGGAGCCGTAAAGAATGATGGACCGGATCTGGCCGGCGAAAGTCGCCAGTAACGTCTCCTGAAAGGCTTCCAGTGCTGTCCGTACACGGGTGGGTAGTCTTCTCAGCACTGGCACTTTAATGGTGGAGAGCATCTCGCTCACAGCTTTATCCTCGCTACTGCCCGGTTCGGGGACAAACGCGAAGCACTACCGCATCAGTCAAGCCAACTTCACCGCGCTGTCTGCAGCGGGCCTCCCGATACAAGTCCACGCAGGACGTATTATACCGCAAAGAACGCAGAGCGCGAAAAACGACCAAGATCATCCATATTACTTCACGTACCGGTACACGTCCACCCGCGTGAAATGTGCCTCGTCTGCCCGGCGCATATTGGCCTCCGGCCACGCTCGCACCAGGCCACGTTGGTCCCACATCTCCATCTCCGTGACAATCAGCCAAACCGCACGCTGGCTCCCCACCATCTCCTGCATCTGGCGTTCCACATCGCGCTCGCTCATCAGATAAGAGCCGTCCGGGGTACGGTGATTGGTGTAAGGCCCTTCGGCCCAAGGGTACGCTTCGACGGGAAAGTAGTAGTCGAAGGTGTACTTGCCATAGGGGATCTGGAACACGAGCAGTTCGCCGGGCGTATAGCGGCCGGCCACGTAGGCGGCCGCCGCGCGAAAGTCGGATTTGATGGGTACTGTGGCTTGACGCCACAGGTTGACGCCATCCAACACCAGGACGGCACAAACGAGGGACACGACTGCGGCCCGGTCAAGCGCACGTAGCGGAGCCCAGCGGGCCCGGCTGCCCAGGCGAACCAGAGACGCCAGTCCCAGGGCAACCAACAGGTAAAAGGCCGGCGCGGTCCAGATGAGATAGCGATCGGTGAAGAGCGGCTGCCGCACCGAAACGAGCCACACGGCCACCAGCGGCACCGCGAGCCAGCCCAGGAGGGCCAGTCTCTGCCTCACCGGTGCTGTCCCCAGGGGATCCAGCAGGCCCCAGGCGGCCAGCGCTCCCATCAGCACCGTGCCCCAGGGCCACCCCCAGTTGAGGATACCGGTGCTCCAGCCATTGAGCAGGATCTCCACCATCTCACCCAGCGCATAGGGATGGAAACCGGTCTCACGAGCCTGAAGCACCAAGGGAGCCTGCCAGACAGCCAGCGGCAGGTAGGGCAGTGTGAGGCAGGCCAGGCTGCACAGTCCACCGATCCACTGCCT
>DATKWP010000203.1:0-5945 GCA_035529535.1 Anaerolineae bacterium
TACCGCCTCCAACTCTGGTTGGCGCAAGCAGAAAACGAACCCGAGGCGCTGGCCCGCGCTGCCGGGTGGGTTCGCGAGCGCCAGATCACACTGAAAAATGAACTGCACCACGATCTGGACTACCTGGAGCAGACCGCCCTCCATCGCCTGCTCATCGTTCAGCGCCGCTTACAAGGGCGCCCCGACTTGCAGCCGCTCCTGGACTGCCTGGACCAGCAGACCCATTTCGTCAGGGCCAAGGACTGGAATGAGCGGGTGATTACGCTCTCAATTCTACGCGCCCTGGCCCTGCACGCTCAGGGTAATATGAACCAGGCCGTCGTTTCGCTGCAACCAGCGCTCACCTTGGCCGAACCCGCAGGCTACGTGCGCATCTTTGTGGATGAAGGGGAGCCGATGGCTGCGCTGCTCCGCCGGGCGGCCGCTGAGGGAATAGCGGTGAATTACGTAAACCGGCTGCTGGCCGATTTCGGACTTCGGATTTCGGATTTCGGATTGGAAGCAGAGCAACCTGCAATCCGCAGCCCCGTGTACTCACGGGCGCAATCCGCAATCCGCACTCTGGTTGAGCCGCTCAGCCCTCGCGAGATCGAGGTGCTGCAACTCGTGGCCACCGGCGCCACCAATCCACAGATTGCCCAGCGGCTGTTCGTCACGGTTGACACCGTCAAAAAACATCTCTCCAACATCTTCGGCAAACTGGCAGTCAGAAACCGCACCCAGGCGACGATGCGTGGGCGCGAACTGGGCCTGCTGGAGTAACCCTCCCCCCAAGATTCCACCCCCAATTCCACCATTGGGTAATGACAATACCACCGGTCGCCTGGTATACTGACCGCGTTCCAGGAGATCGGTCGTCGTATTCTCGATAGAATGACCAACGGATGTGCCCATCCGCATTGTAGGAGGAATGAAAATGAATCACTCATTGTTACCAATCTTGTTTTACTCTTCTCCGCTAGCCTTTGTGCGGGAAATTGTGGTGACCCTGGTTACGGAATGGAGAAGGTATCTTGATGCCCATCGCCGACAATAGACCGGTGGTTTATCACATCGAGGTGCAAGGACGGCTCGACGAAACCTGGTCCACGTGGTTCGACGGAATGGCTATCACGGTCGGGAAAAGTGGCGGCCACAAGACCGTCACGATGCTGGCCGGTCCTGTCACTGATCAGGCCGCCCTGCATGGTATCTTGTCCCGCATCCGAGACCTGGGCCTGCCCTTGTTGTCGGTCCAGTGCCTGGAAGAAGAAACCCCATCATTTCTCAAAGAGGAGGCAAGTACGCCATGAAACGCTATCTGGTCACAATCGTTAGCCTATTGACTTTGCTGGTCCCATTGACCGGCTGCGGCGCACCGGCGGCGACCCTGCCGCCCGCTGCGTCTACACCAGCCACCGCTGCGGCTCCCACGGCCACGGCAGCCCCAGCGGAGAGCGCCAGCCCCTGGGAAGTCGTGCTGCAGACGAGAGTCAAACAACCGGTGAGGATGGCGGCATTTCTCGACGAAACGTTTGGCCTCACAGGGGGGGCCGATTATGCCGGTAGAGCCCAGCATACGACCGACGGAGGCCAGACCTGGACGATGGCTGAAGGCAGCGCGGGGTGTCTGTTTGCTCTGGACATCGTAGATGCTCAGTCAGTCTGGGAATGTAACGCCTCGGACGTGCGCATCAGCATGGATGGCGGTCAGACCTGGCCGGGCAAACCTGGTGGTCGAGGGCAACCCTTCTGTCAGGTGAGTTCCGTGGACAGCGAGGCGGCATGGTATCTATCCCCGGCCACACTTGAGGCCACCACCGACGGGGGAACGACCTGGGAAAAGGTGAATCTGCCCGCAGGGGTACTACCTGGGCATATCCTGGCGATTTCACTCCGCGCGCCGAAGGAAGGGTACGTATTGGATTCCGCCGGCGACCTCTACACCACCCTGGATGGCGGTCAGAGTTGGTCCTCTCAAAACCTGGGCCTGAAGGAGCGGTACGGGGAGATGGGACCTTTGCCGTCCGGCGGCATCGCGCCAGCCGCCATGCGCTTCTTCGACGCCGACCACGGAGTCATTGTGATGAGCCTCGTGGGCGGCGGGGCCGGCAAGGTCGTGGCTCTGCGCACGGCGGACGGCGGGCGGACGTGGACGGAGGAGAGCGTGCCAGTAGAGTTTGGCACGGCCTATCTGACGCGCGACGGTAAACTCCTGACGATCCACTCGACCCTCAACATGGGCCAGATCACCGTGCTGCGCTACACAGGGGGCTAGAGTAGAAACCAGGTTTCTCCAAGCAAAGCGGCGAAACCTGGTTTCTCGCCAAAACATCCGATGTGAAGATGAAACACTCACTTCTTACCCTACTCGTTCTGCTGATATCGTTTTCGACCGCCGGCTGCGCACTGCTCCCGGCGCGCCTGGAGGCCGCGGCGACCCCAGGCACCACGCAGGACACCCGCCCCTGGGAGATCGTCCTGCAACGAGAGATCGCACAGCCCATGCGAGTCGCCGCGTTTCTCGACGGCGGCTTTGGCGTCACCGGCGGCCCGTCCGATCCGGGCCGGGCTCATTACACCACCGACGGTGGCCAGACCTGGACGATGGCTGAAAGCAGCGGAGCCTGACTGTTCGGCCTCGACATCGTGGATGTCGCGGATGAGTACATCCGAGCGGATGAGTACATCCGCCAGGTTGTCTGGCAGTGCGGAGCGGGGCCGGTCGGCGTCAGCACCGACGGGGCGCGCACGTGGCAGGCCGTGACGGATTACGGCAACTGCCGGCAATTGAGTTTTCTGGACGCCCGAACCGGGTGGATCGCTACCCTCTACCAACTCGGCGCCACCACCGATGGCGGCCAGACCTGGGAAGAGGTCCCATTGCCCGAGGGCGTGGCGAGAATCGCGGCCATCTCGCTGCGCACGCCCACCGACGGCTACCTGGTGGACACCGGCGGCGTCTTGCACGTCACCCAGGACGGCGGCCAACACTGGGTCTCCCACCCACTGGGGCTGGACCTGGCAAGCCGCCGTATGCCCGAACGCGAAACGGCCTCGGCCGCCGTGCGCTTCAGCGACGCCAGGCGCGGACTGGTCGTGGTACACCTCGTCGGCGGCCTGAGCAGCCAGGTGGTCACACTGCGCACGACGGATGGCGGCCAGACGTGGGAGCAAGCAGGCACGATGCCGATCTCACTGCTCGCCGCGCTATACCTGTCGCACGACGGCTCGATCCTGACGATCGCCGATCAAATGGAAAGCCGGGTCATCGTGCTGCGTTACCAGGAGTGAACAGGATGGCTATGAAAAAGAAGCGAGTTGTATACGCACTAATGCTCGTAGCGGGCCTGAGCGGGCTGCTCCTGGCGTTGGCTGACACACAGCAGGCTCACGCACAAGGAGAGCCGGTGGTCCAATTCCTCTTTTTTTACAACGAAGAGTGCCCGGTCTGCCGCCAGATCAAGGGCGAGTACCTCCCCACCCTCTTCGAAAAGTACGGCGCTCAGGTAGAGTGCCGCTACGTCGAAATCTGGAACAACTCGGAAAATCACCGCCGCCTACGCGGCCTGCTGCTCAAGATGAACGTGCCTCAAGACCGCCAGGAGTACGTCCCCATCGTGGTCATCGGCGACCAGGTGCTGTCCGGCCAAGAGATCCCCACCCGCCTCGAAGAAACCATCGTCCGCTACCTGGCCCAGGGGGGCGTGGACTATCCTGCATTAGAAAACCTGCCGCAGCCCGTCCAACTCGCGGTCTTTTACGACCCCCACGGTGCCGACTTTGCGCGGCTGGACACACTGATCGGAGCACAGATGAACCGGCACGGCTCGTGGCTGCAAGTCCACCTGATTGACCTTTCCCAACCCAGAAACCCGGCACTGCTGGCTCAATACGACGCTGCGCTGGGGCTGCCGCAGCCGTCACCCGGCGTCCCTCACATCCTGATCGGCCAACGGATGCTGGTCGGTATAGATGAGATCGAAAGCCGACTCGCGGGACTGATCGAGACATACCAAGCCCAGGGCGGCGTCGAAATCCCCACCATGGAAGAACTGAGCGGAACGCCGGCTGAGCCGGCCCGCGAGCCGATCTACCTGGCCTACTTTGAAAAGCCCGGCTGCCAAAAATGCGCCCGCACCGCCTACGACCTCCGGCTGATGCAGGACGATTACCCGCAACTGGTCGTGGAAACCTTGCCCATAGACGAGAACATCCCCCTCAACGAGTGGCTGTGCCAGCGCTACGGCGTGCCAGAAGAACAGCGCCTGACTACGCCGATGATTTTCGTAGGCAGTGACGTGCTCATCGGCCACGAAGCTAACCTGAGCAACCTGACGTTCACGATTGCGCGGTACACCGCCACGGGCGCCGCGCGCACGTGGAGCGACTTGGACGGGGCCGAGGCCGAACAGCAGGTGGTCGGGCGCTTCCAATCTTTCGGGATGCTCACCGTGCTGGGGGCGGGACTGATAGATGGCCTGAACCCGTGCGCCTTCGCCACCCTGGTGTTCTTCATTTCCTACATGACTCTTAGCGGGCGGCGCGGGCGCGACGTCCTGTTCGTGGGCGGGGCATTTACCCTGGGCGTGTTCTTGACCTATCTGCTGGTGGGCGTCGGCCTGCTCAGAGCCGTGCAATCCCTGCGCATCTTTAGCGCCCTGGGACGCTGGGTCTACCTGGTCACGGCGCTCGCGTGCGCAATCCTGGCCATGCTGACTTTCCGCGACTTGACCAAGGCCCGCCGGGGTCAAGCGGGCGATATGACTCTCAGGCTGCCCGCCAGCCTGCGCCGGCGTATCCACACGATTGTCCGCGAGAATGCCCAGGTGCGAGCCTTTGTGGGGGTCGCGTTCGTCACCGGCTTCGTCATCTCGCTGATCGAACTGGCCTGCACAGGCCAGGTCTATCTCCCCACCATCATGTTCGTGTTGAGCGTGCCCAATCTGGCTGCCCAGGCCTTTTTCTACCTGGTGCTCTACTGCGCGGCTTTCATCCTCCCCCTCGCCGTCGTGTTCCTGTTGAGTTACCTGGGCGCAACCTCGCAGCAATTGGGCCTCTTTGTCAACCGCCACACTGCCGCCATCAAGGGCCTCACCGGGCTGCTGTTCGTGGGGCTGGCCCTGTGGATGACGTGGACTCTGGCTCCCCTGTTTGGTGTGCGGCCCCCCTGGAGCCAGGCGTTGCTCAGCGCGGTAGTCGGCGCAGTCGCTCTGGGGACGGCAGGGCTGCGGCGCTGAAGCGCCTGCTACGAACCTGGGGGCAAGTTCGCTCCCACGACGATCATCTGCCGGTGACAGTCGGGGCCGTAGGCTACCGGTGGGAGCGACATGTCGCCGTAGGCCGCCCTCATCTCCAGCCCAGCCTGATCGAACATGCGGCGCAGTTCGGGCAGCGTGTAAATGCGGATGCGCTCGTGGTCACTCCACAGGTGCGTCACGCCATCGCTGTCGGTGAAGCGGAACACACCGTGGCAGACGAACGTGGCCGGATCAAACCGGGCCTCCGTCAAGTAGACGCCCTCCGCTCGCTCCTCTCGCTGGGTAGCAGATTGAGTTAGCCACTCGATGAAGGTAACGGGGTCCAGGAGTTGCAGCAACACTCGCCCGCTGGGCTTGAGCGCCCGGGCGATAGAGTCCAACACCCGCTGGTTGATCTCGTCGTCGAAGAAGCCGAAGCTGGTGCTGAGCACGACCACGGCGTCGAATTCCTCCCGGTAGGCCAGCGTGCGCATGTCCCCCTCGACGAAGGTGACACCCTCCAATCCCTCGGCGGCGGCCTGGCCGGTGCAATAGCGCACCAGGCTGGGGGCAACGTCCAGCCCGACTACGTCAAGCCCGCACCGCGCCAGCCGCCGCGCGTGCACGCCGGAACCGCAAGCCAGGTCGAGCAGCCGTTCGCCAGGCCTCAGGCCGAGCGCGTGGACGACGAAAGCGACCAGGCGGTCGTCCCAGGCGTCAATGCCC
>DATKWP010000204.1:0-3568 GCA_035529535.1 Anaerolineae bacterium
CCCGTCAGCGGGTGATGGTTTCATCAGGTCTACTTACAAGCGGGCCGCCAGATAAACCAGGTACCCATCTGCCAGGGCCAGGAACCCTGCCAACGTGACCAGCATCCCATTTACAATTCTGGTGGCCGGCTGTCTCTGCCCAGGCCTCTTCAGCATACCCACGACGCCTGCCCCCAGGGGCAGCAGCGATAGAAAACCCAAGAGACGGAAATCGAGTGGGTACGGTCGTGAACATAGCCACGGCAAGCAGAAGAAATACGCCGTCGCCAGGAAGCACAGCACTCCTATCATGGTGAAACCAAAGCCCCGCCCCTTGCGCGCCACCACCGTTCTCTTGTTACCCAGACGGTCTCCCTCCTCATCCGGTATCTCCACGATCAGGATGAACGCCAGGCCGTACAGCATCAGGGGGATCGCAAAAAGCAGCCCCTCTCTATTCAGGTAGCCTCTCATGACCAGATATCCCATGCCTGGCACGAGTAGACCGGCGGTAACAGCGGTGGACAATTCCCCCAGGCCGCGATAAGCAAGCCTCAAGGGTGGCGCAGAATAGAACCAACCTAGCAGGTTGCCCGCCAGGACGTACCCCAGGAACCAGAACGGGTACGCATACGTAGCCAGGAACAGGACGCCCAGTACCAGTGAGCATAGCATCAGCGCTACTGCGATCCACCTGGCAGGCTTTCTCAACTCTGGATGGTCCACCAGCACACCGCTGCCTCCACTGAACAGGGTGGGGACGCTGAACCTGTCTACCTCCACGTCAAAGTAGTCGTTGCTGTAGGAGACGGAAAGATGGGCCGGTAGAACGACCAGGTAGCCCAGGAGCAGCCGTGGCAGGGAAAAAGGGGCACCTAGAAGGATGGCCCACGAAGCGCCAAACACGAACAGGAGCAGCCCGGCGATCAAGAAATGCGGGCGGGCCAGCCGCATCAGTTTAGCCATGTGGATGTACCTATTTCCCATCCCACGTAACGTATCTCGGCAAGCAAGGTAAGCTTCACTTGCCGCACGCCAGCCGTTGCCACCTTCCCGAAAGGTTCCGAACTTTCGGGAAGGTAATTGTAGTGTACCGCAATTCTGCGCGCAAGTCAATACTCAAATTCGTGCCCAGGCCAGGTAAGCGGACCGTGGGTCAAGGCGGCTCGGTCAGGAGGCTGGCCACAGCGAAGGGACATTACCAATGCTTGACTCACAGGTATTTTGCTGTATACTCGCCATAGAGTCAGGGGAAGTAGTCCTCTTCGACCAGATCGGTCAGGGCAGCCGCTTCGAACTGGGAGCAGCCCAGCCTCTCTTTGATCCGCGTGATGAAGACCTGAATGTGACGCTCACCCTCCCGCGGATTGGGCCAGCTCTTGGGCATTGAGACGTACACCAGGACACGCTGAGGTTTGTCAAGCATCGCAAATCATATCCTGCGGGAGGGTAGATGGCTCGGAAAGAGGAGTCAGGAACTATGCTCGATCATATACTCGTTCCTTTGGACGGATCGCAACTGGCGGAGTGTGTGTTGCCTCACGCAGTAGCACTGGCACGCACCTTTGGGGCCCGCGTCACATTGCTACAGGCGGTCGAGCGCACTCGTGGCGGTGGCCTGACCCGGGCCATTGACCCACTGCGCTGGCAAATCCGCAAATCTGAGGCCGGAGCCTACCTGGATGAGATAGGGGCCCGCTTACAAGAAGCGGGCTTACAGACAGACAAGGTGCTCCTGGAAGGGAGTGCCGCGGAGCGTATCGTCGAGTACGCACAAACCAACGATGTCGGCCTGATCATTCTCAACAGTCACGGCTGGAGTGGTCCGAGCAAATGGAACATCAACAGCGTGGTCCAGAAGGTCATCATCCAGGCCTACATGCCGGTATTGATCGTGCGGGCCCACCGCCTCGCCATTAGCGATCTGACAGGCTTGCGCTACAAGCGGCTGCTGCTGCCCCTGGATGGCTCTCAACGGGCCGAGGTTATCCTGCCGCTGGCGATTACTCTGGCCAGATCTCACGGGTGCCTACCCTTGCTGGCGCACGTGGTATCTAAACCCGAATTACCCCGGCGCACACCCCGCTCGGCCGAAGAGAACGAGTTAGTGAACCGGTTGACAGAGCTGAATCGGGCACACGGAGCCGGGTACCTGGAGCAACTGCGCTCCCGGCTCGCTATGGACGTTGAAACACGCTTACTGAGCAGCGAAAACATAGCCGCTACGCTGCACGAGTTGGTCGCGCAAGAAGAGATAGACATGGTCATGTTGAGCGCGCACGGTTATTCCGGCGAGGCCCAATGGCCATACGGCAGCGTAGCCCTTAATTTCATCGCCTACTGCACCGCCCCCTTGCTGATTATGCAGGACCTTTCCCGGAACGAAGTAGAGAGAACGCAGGCTGAGATAGAGGCGAGAGGGTCGAAGGGACATTGATCAGTGCCAGACAATGAAACCGATCGCAGCACATCCACTCACGACCCTGTATCAAGCGCGGACCCATTAGAAGCCCTCGCCACCCGTCTGGCCGCAAGTGCCGTTGTCTCTCGCCTCCCCAGTCCTGCTCCCTCACCCCTCGCTCGCCTTCAGACACAAGAGTCCCTCTTGCACGACGCCTACGAGCACTTTGCGCGAGTGTCCGAGGCGCAAGGGTTGCTATCCTACGAGGCCGAGTGGTTGCTGGACAACTTTTACGTGGTGCAGCAGACCGTGCGCCAGATTCGTGAGAGCATGCCGAAGGGGTACTATCGCCGCTTGCCTAAGCTCGAATCTTCGCATTTGGCAGGCTACCCAAGGGTCTTGGCACTGGCGCTGGCGATCATCGAGTGTGACCAGGGTCGTCTGGATATGGAGCGGGTGGTGCGCTTCGTGCGCGCCTATCAACGCGTCACGCCGTTGACGATGGGCGAACTATGGGCGTTACCGACGATGTTGCGCCTGGGGGTTCTGGAACTCCTGGCCCAGACGGTCGGCCGTGACATAGACGCGCAGAACCACAGGGAGAAGAATGCCCCCATGGGTGTGTCTTTACCTGAGGGCCTGGCGGGCGAGACGATCGTCGCAAGTTGTATGCTCAACTTGCATACGCTGGCAGCACAGGATTGGAAAGCGTTCTTCGAAGACGTCAGCCTGGTGGAAAAGACACTGCGCTCGGACCCGGTGGGCATCTATGCGCGCATGGATTTCGATACCCGCGATCGGTACCGCAAAGTCGTCGAGGAATTGGCCCTGGCGACAGAGCAGGAGGAGCAAGCGGTTGCGTCCGCGGCTGTTGGGCTGGCGCAGGAGCACTTGCCGGAAATAAAGGCCCTCTCTCTGTACAGCCTACCACGCACTGCCCACGTTGGTTTCTATCTCCTGGACGCAGGCCGCCATCAACTCGAGACCCGCCTGGGCTACTACCCTACCTGGAGCGTGCGCCTGCGCCGCTGGCTGTTCGAGCACCCGACGCCGGTATATCTGGGTGGTATCGCCATGCTGACGCTGGTCGCGCTGCTTGGCGTGGCCGGGTACGCCGCTGTCGCTGGCGGGAGGCCCGCCCAATTGATTGGAGCGGTATTGCTGTCCCTGTTACCGGCGACGACCGTG
>DATKWP010000205.1:0-4245 GCA_035529535.1 Anaerolineae bacterium
GGCGACACGCCCGATCCGCGCATCGGCCCGCACGAGGTGTTGGTGGCGTCCAGCGCCGCAGGCATCTGTGGCACCGACCTGCACGTCTACCGGGGCGAGTTTCACGCGCGGGTCACGTATCCGGCCATTCTGGGGCACGAGTTCGGGGGCGTGGTCCAGGAAGTGGGCAGGAACGTAAACGACGCCCCCGGGACGGGGGCTGCGAGCGCTAGGAACGTAAACGACGCCCCCGGGACGGGGGCTGCGAGCGCCAGGAACGTAAACGACGCCCCCGGGACGGGGGCTGCGAGCGCTAGGAACGCAAACGACGCCCCCGGGACGGGGGCTGCGAGCGCTAAGAGGCTCAAGGTGGGAGATCGCGTGGTCGTGGACCCGATCATCTCCTGCCACCATTGCCCCGCTTGCCTGTCTGGGCACCTCAACGCCTGCCGCACGCTCAAACTGCTGGGCATAGACCTCGACGGCGGGTTCGGCCAATACGTCGCCGTGCCCGCCGACCGCATCTATCCCCTGCCCGACGAGATCCCGCTGGCCTACGTGCCGATGGTCGAAATGTACGGCCTGGGGCATCACATACTCCAGCGGGGGCAGGTGCAGCCGGGGGAGAGCGTGGCGATTCTGGGGGCAGGGAAACTGGGCCTCGCGGTCCTCGACGTCCTGTGTCACAGCGCTAACCCTGCCCTGACGATCGTCGCCGACCTCCAGCCCTTCCGGCTGGATACGGCCCGCAAATTGGGCGCAGATCACGCACTCAACATCGCCCAGGAAGACCCGCTGGAGCGCGTGCTGGAGATCACGCATGGTGTCGGCGTGGATTGCGTGATCGAAGCGGTCGGCCACTATCACACTGTAGAGGGGCAGGAAGCGCCGCTGGCCCAGGCGGTCAAGATGATCCGCACCGGCGGGCGGATCGTGACGGCGGGGTTGGGAGAGCAACTATCGGCTGTGCATTTCAAGACCCTGGTGCTCAAGGAGGCCCAGATCATCGCCTCGCGCGTGACGTTGGGTGAATTCCCGCGTGCCCTGCGGCTGATGTCCCGTGGATTGCTGCACCCCGAATTGCTGATCACCCACCGGCTGCCGCTGGGAGACGTCACCGCTGCGTTCGACAAAGTGGACCGGGAAGCCCCCGACGTGCTCAAGGTCGTGTTGAACGTCCAGGAGGTGTAGATTCGCGGGTTTTTTTCCCAGAAACCCGGTTTCTCCCCAAGGCCTGTATCCCGGAGACGGGGGTGACCGCCGTGGCCGTGGCATTTTCTGTGCGCTGGCTGCGGCTCAAGTTGACCGCCAAATTACGCTCGTATTATAGCCAGCCTGCAAGCGTTGTGGTTAACTGGGACTTGAGACCTTTGCTCCAGCCTGAAAACACCGGCTTTACGTGTTCTCTTCAACAGGCAAAATTGGCGGGGATCATCAGGCGTTTCGTATCAGCTCATCCAGGTCATTGTACTGATACGGTGGCCGCTTCCGAATTGCCAGCACCGATATGAGCTTCCACCCTTCCTCAATCAGGTAGACGATTCGCCAGGATGCGATCCGAATACGGTGCAGCTCCATACCTGGCTCTAACTCTATATCCGCTTTGGCTGTGTCCAATAGTCGGCTACTTTGCGGGCGCGGCTCATGCTTCAATGTTTGAAGCGTACGTATCACCCGCTGGCGCACATGGCCTGGTAGTCGGCGAATCTCTTCCCGTGCCTGGCTGGTTACTTCAACCCGGTAAGAGTCCATCTGCTATGAGTTCCTGTTCCAGTGTGTCGAGTGGGATCGCCTCCACCTTTCCAGCCGCTCGTTTTGTCAACCACTCCTGCAGAATGGCGCTGTCTTCTTGGTCCTCCAGCGACTCCATCAACTGCTTCCAGGATGCCAATAGTGCTTTCCATGCGGTTAGTGGGATCAGTACGTCTGTCGTCTCTCCTTTAGAGTCCGTCACGTATCGCACGGTTGCCAGAACCTTTGCAACTGTCATGACTTTTCTCCTGTCTTCACGACTGCCTGAACGCTACTCTTTAGCCGGGCCACTCTCATGATACAACAAACTTCCGCTGCTGCCAACTTGCTCCCTGGATAGTAGGAGGCACGCTCTTCATGGGGCTACGTATACCTTCGTTTCATAGTACGCGATGGCCTGGCGCAGGAAAGCCTCGTCGAACGGGCCTGCCGGTGCGGGCGTCTCCAGGATGCGCCCGGGGATGCGCAGCCCCTCGAACGTGAACCCTTCCCGCTGCTTGAACGCAACCTTGCGGCGCAGTGTCTCGACCCCCAGACGCTCCAGGTCGCCCTGCGTCCACGCGTACCCCGCGCACGCCAAGGCCTTCAGCACAGTATCGGGGTCGTACACGCCACGCGCAAAGAGACACACGACCAGGCTCGTGAGCACCTGCCGCCAGCGTTCCTCGGCCAGGAGCGCGCCGGCCACCCCTTCGGGCGTGAGCGGCTGCCCCTCGCGCGCCGCCTTCTGATCCAGGCTGTACCCGGCGCTGTCCAGGTGGCTGTGGCGCGCGCCGGTCAGGTAGCCCAGGTGGCAGCCTGGGCCGGTGTGGTAGCCGGGCATCTCCAGCCCGCCGAAGGCCAGCGCAAACTCCGCCCCCCCGTAGACCGGCGCGGCGTGTTCGACCCCCCGCGCCAGCGCGCGGTAGAACTCGGTCGGCTGGCTCACGATGCGCCGGGTCGCCTCGACGTAGGGTGGCGCTTCGCCAAAGGCCAGCACCAGGCCGTCGGTTTCCTTCGTCGTGATCAGGCCGCGCGCCAGCGCCTCGGTCGCCCAGGCCAGCGCCACGCCCGTACTCATCACGTCCAGCCCCTGTACCTCGATCTCGTCCATCAATTGTAGCATACCCGCGACGTCACCCAGCCCCAGCATACTGCCCGTCGCGTAGATCGGCTCGTGGTCGTAGCCCAGCATCATCGTCTTGTAAAAGTACGGGTCGTTGGGGTAGGGGATGCGCAGCGCCGCCAGGTGGATGCAGGCGATGGGGCAGTGCGCGCACGCGATACGCCGCCCCAGGTAATCGGCCGCCAGCCGCTCGCCGGAGATCGCCTCTGCGCCTTCAAAGCGCCCGGCCTGCAGGTTGCGCGTCGGCAGCGCGCCGATGGCATCCAGCGGTACGACGTTCATGGACGTCCCCAGTTCGTGGTATTTCTGCATCAACTCGGACTCCGTCGCCGCCTTGAAGATGGCGTCGTAGACCTGGCGGTAAGCCTTGCGGTCCGCCACCGGCAGCGAGCGCTCCCCGCTGACGACGATGGCCTTGAGTTTCTTGCTGCCGAACACGGCCCCCAGCCCCAGCCGCCCAAAGTGGCGGTACGTCTCGGTGACGACGCAGGCATAACTCACCTGCCGCTCCCCGGCCCGCCCGATGCGCATGATCGTGCGCATGCCGCTGCCCTTCTCCCGCTGGCGCAGGACAGAGCCGGCGGTATAACTGCTGCGCAGCCCCCACAGCGCCGAGGCATCGCGAAAATGTACCCGCTCCCCCTCGACCACCAGATAGATCGGGCTGGCGCTCGCGCCACGGATGACGAGCGCGCCGTAGCCCGCCATGCGGATGGCGACCGCGCTGCGCCCTCCGGCGTGGCTCTCGCCCAGGTTGTGGGTGTGGGGCGACTTGAACATCGCCACCGTCTTGGAGGCGATGGGAAAGAGGCCCACCAGCGGCCCCACGGCGAAAATGATGGGGTTCTCCGGCCCCAGCGGGTCGGCCCCCTGCGGGCACTCTTCCTCCAGCAGCCGGATGCCCGCGCCGGTGCCGCCCAGGCTCTCGTCGAACAGGTCAGGGCGCTCTTCCACCCACGAGCGGCGGCGCGCCAGGTCCACGTACAGCACGCGGCGAAGCGTATCATGCGGGTTCACCGGCCACCTCCTCGATCTCCTGCAACTCGATCACGTCGTAGCGGCAGTACGGCGCGCAGTAGCCGCAGTACACACAGATCTGTGGCTTGTCCTGCTCCCGGTCCCACAGCACCGCGCCAAAGGGGCAGGCCTGCGCGCAGTTGCCACAGCCGATACACAACTCAGGCCTGAGGCGCACCCCGCCCCCCTCTCGCAGCACCAGCGCGTCGGTGGGGCAGACGCGCGCGCACGGCGGATCGGCACACGCGCGGCACACCACGACGACGAACCCGCGGCGGAAGCCGCCCGCCGAGTGGACGTGAATGCACGCGCCCTCCAGCCCGCCGTGTCCCAGCCGCCGCGCGCAGGCGAACATGCACACCTGGCACCCGACGCAGCGGTCTACGTCTACG
>DATKWP010000206.1:0-2926 GCA_035529535.1 Anaerolineae bacterium
GACTGGATCATCGGCATGGCGCTGGCCATCGGCACCCTGGGTGCGTGGTGCTGCATCTGGCCCGCCCAGAACCTGGTCTTTGGCGCGATTTCAGGCTACCTGGCCTACCGCTGGCTGGAACGACATCCCTAGTCCCGCGCCACCCAATAGAAAAGCCCCGCCCTTCGCGGCGGGGCTTTGTGTTCGCCCTGGACGTGGCCGGGATCGTATGCTACTTGTCCGACGGCCGTTCGTCCCCCCTGGCCGACACGACGCAGCGAAAGCCGACGTTGTTGAAGAACAAGAAATCCCCGTCGAGACGGGCAGTACAACGCGCCCGGTCCAGGTCGTTCCGCCACGAACCGCCGCGCAGAACACGCCAACCCTCCGCCTCCTGGCTCTCCCGTCCATCGTCGGCGTCGTACGGATAGGGACGAAACAGGCTGCTGGTCCATTCCCACACGTTGCCCACCATGTCCCCCACCCCATCCGGGCTCTCGTCCCGTGGAGAGTACTGGCCTACAGGAACGGTGCCGTTGGCGCCGCTTTCCCTGGTATTGCAGCGCCCCTGGACAAAGCCGTCCCCCCATGGCCAGCGCCGCCCATCGGCACCCCGCGCTGCCCGCTCCCATTCCGCCTCGGTCGGCAACCGCTTACCAGCCCAGGTGGCGTAGGCCTGCGCATCTTCCCAACTCACCAGCACGACCGGGTGTCTTTCTTTGCCCTTGGGCGGCGTGCGCTTCTGCGGGTCCCAGTTATATCCGTACGGCTCGGCCCACTCCACGTCGTAGCAGGGCACCGGGTGCCCGGTGGCATCCACGAACCGTTTGTACTCCTCGTGGGTCACCGGGTAACGGTCTATGTAGAAAGCATTCACGTGGACGGTATGAGCGGGTCCCTCATTTCCCCGGCTCTCGTCGCTGCCCATCAGAAAACTCCCCGCCGGGATGTGCACCATCTCCTTGCCGTCGGCTTCCCAGATAATGGCCCTGGTTGACACTTCTCCTCCCCTATCCTCGTCCCCTAAACCTCTACGTCGTAGGCCAGGACACATCCGCCTAGCCACAGGTGGTCGCCTGGATTCAGCAGGCCACACTCGCCGATCTTGATACGCACACCATTCAGTCTGGTGCCACTCGCGCTACCCAGGTCCTCTACGTAGTGACAACCATCGCGAACTATGATCTTGACGTGGCGGCGGGCCACTACCTGGGCCGCATACTCCTCCCGGCTCAAGTCAATGTCGGGCACAAAGCCTACCACGTGATCGCTGCGGCCGATGATACCCTCGCCCTGGGAGAACAAGGAAAACCGATGTCCGGTGAACGTCACCCACAGGTAAGCCTGGGACAGCGCACCATGAGGTGAGACTCGCGGAAGAGGGGCATAGACAAACGTACAGTGCCCCAGGGTTACCCGGTCGCCCGGCCACAATTCCGCTTGCTGGCCGAGCCTGAGTCTCTTCCCGTTGACCCGCGTACCGTTGGTGCTGCCCAGGTCCTCGATCGCGTGCTGGCCGTCGTGACCGGCGATGCGGGCGTGGCGGCGGGAGATGAGGCGATGCTCCCTGTCATCGTAACTCAGGTCCACGTCGGGAGTCACGTTGGTCATGGGGTCGAAGCGGCCCAGCACAATCTCCCCATCTGCCGGTACGGCAATACGATGCTGGCCGTCTTGCAGAGCGAGGCAGTAACATGGGGGTACCCTGGGTACCTGCTCCCCCTGGCGAAGAAGCAAGCAGTTCACCTGCAGCCTTTCCCATATCTGCTGCGAGTCTCTCCCCGCCTCAAAAACCTGCATCATGATCAACTTGACGCCAGGGGATGTGCTGCACTCCTGGATGCAGCGGCCACGGATCGCCGCAGGGCAGTCGTGACAATCGGGCTTCAACGATCGCCTCCCAGTCTAGGATGTCGGCAGACAAAGGAAAGTATGCGCCCCGCTTCGCCAGGTTGAGAGCCTATGCGATTGATGTGATGATCATTATACCACAGAACAGTAGACCGCGCGACGATCCGGTACTTGGCGCGTACCTGTACATGTGTTATAATCTGCCATTATCACGTGTCTGCGAAACGGAGGGGGTCCTTTGCGGCGTAGAACTGGAACTGTCGCCTGGCTGATTATCATCGCCGCCGTGGCCGCACTGTTCCTTGCCTGGCAGTACTTTAGTTTTCGCCTGGCCCATCGCACCCTGCCTGCCGGAATGACGATCGCGGGCCTGCCCGTAGAGGGGATGACGCGCGAACAGGCCCTGAACGCCCTCGAGGTCGCCTTTGCTACGCCCCTGGAGGTCACGTACCAGGAGCAGCATCTATCGCTAACCCCTGACAGCGTCGAATTGCGCTACGACGACGCCGCAACTGCGGCCAGCCTGGATACGATCCTGAACACACGGACGGGGCTCGATGGCTTCATCGCCCACGTCCTGCGCCACCAACCCGAGCCAGTGGACGTGCCTGCCGTGGTCAGTTATTCCGAGAAGCGGCTCGATGGTTTCCTGGCCCGGGTAGCCAAACAGTATGACCGGCCGCCCCAGGAATCCGCTCCCCTCTCGGACGGCCTGACCTTCCGCCCGGCCCAACCAGGCTACGAACTGGATGCTGAGGCATCCTATGGCCAGCTCGCTGCTGCACTGGTATCGGCCATCCGCCAGCCGGTCGAGTTGATCGTACGAACGGAAGCACCGACTTCCCTGGGCCTGGACGCACTGGGCCAGTTGCTTCAACCTCTCATCGGCGGCCACCAGGGCCTGATCGCGGGCATCTTCATCAAAAACCTGCAGGCCGGGGACGAACTGAGGATTAACGCCGACGTCGCCTTCACTGGACTGAGCGTGCTCAAGATTGCCATTCTGGAAGAGACCTACCGGCTGCTGGATCTTCCTCTCGACGTCGAGACCGCTGGCTGGCTGAGCGACACCATGGGCGTCACCGACAGCAATTTC
>DATKWP010000207.1:0-2510 GCA_035529535.1 Anaerolineae bacterium
AAAAGAGCCGGCGCGTGGGGCAGTCCATTGCCGCGGCGAGCCTTCCGGCGATCCGGTAGAAGGAGAGATGATGAGGCTCAGACTCGAGACAGCGGAGATTTTCGTGCCCGACGGGCTGCCGGTCGAGCAAGCGCTGGCACGCACCACGCACATGGCGGTCGGCGCGCACCAGGACGACGTGGAGATCATGGCGTTCGATGGGATCCTCCAGTGCTTCCAGCGGAACGATCGCTGGCTCTGCGGGGTCGTGATGACGGACGGCAGTGGCTCGCCGCGAGACGACCTGTACAGGAATTGTACCGACGAGGAGATGCGCACCGTCCGGCGCAAGGAGCAGAAGAAAGCGGCGGTGGTGGGGGAATACGGGGCGCTGGCCCTGCTCGATTATCCCAGTGCGGCGGTCAAGGACCCGGCCAACTCGGGTGCCGGTGTACCCACCGACCTCACCCACGACATTGTGGCAGACCTCACCGATCTCCTCAAGATCGCCCGGCCCGAGGTGGTGTACACGCACAACCTGGCCGACAAGCACGAGACGCACGTGGCCACGGCGTTAAAGGTGATCGAGGCGATCCGCAGCCTGCCCGCAGGGGAACGTCCCCTGCGGCTGTATGGATGCGAGGTCTGGCGGGACCTGGACTGGATGGCAGACGCCGACAAGGTGGCGTTCGACGTCTCGGCCCACGAGAACCTGCAGACGGCCTCGGTGGGAGTGTACGACTCGCAGATCTGCGGCGGAAAGCGGTATGACCTGGCGACGATGGGCCGGCGGCGCGCTAACGCGACGTACTATGCGTCGCACAGCACGGACGTCGCCACGGGGATGATCTATGCCATGGACCTGACCCCCCTGATCGAGGACCCAGACAAGAGCATCCAGGGGTACGTCCGGGAATTCACCGACCGGTTCGTGCAAGACGTGATGGAGCGCCTGACGAGGCTACAGGCAAGACACGGAGCCTGAAGTCGCCACTAGGAACTTGTCCACGCCGCCTGCACGGCCTCCCACTCCTCGGGCGTGTTGACGTTGCGGAAAGAGCGCAGGCCGGGGTCGAACGGGGTCACCTCCTCGGGAGCCACGTAGCGGACGCGGACCTGGGGAAAGAACGAGACGATGCGCCGCTGGTTGGCGCGGATGGCCGCCTCCATGGCCGGGAGGCAGGTGCGCCGGTAGGCTCCGTGGAGGGGCTCAACCTGCTCCCCCTGGCGCAACACGGCCACGTCGAACCCTTCCGCCCAGCCGGCGAAGGCGCGCAGGAGGGCCGGGTTCAGGAACGGCATGTCGCAGCCCACGGCCAGGGCCAGTTCGTGGGCGGCGGCCTCCAGCCCGGCGTGCAAGCCCCCCAACACTCCCACGCCCCGGAAGCGGTCTTCGACCAGCCGCG
Source organism: Anaerolineae bacterium (assembly GCA_035529535.1). Taxonomy (GTDB): domain Bacteria; phylum Chloroflexota; class Anaerolineae; order B4-G1; family B4-G1; genus DATKWP01. The sequence continues at coordinate 1,386 of DATKWP010000207.1, forward strand.
CTCCCAGCCCGGCGTAGGGTTGCACGTTGCTCGCTACAACCAGCACCTCGGCGCACACGCGGGCTACACACTCGACGACGTGGGCGATCAGCGGCCTTCCATCCAGTTCGAGGAAGGCTTTGTCGCGCCCCATGCGCCGGCTGGATCCTCCTGCCAGCACGATGCCGGTGAGAGCACTACCGGTCAAGTCCCTGCTCATCCGTGAGGCCACAATTCAAGAGTGGGGCAGACTTTCCCTCTGCCGCCTGGATAGGCTAGAAAGCCTGCCCCACACACGTCGGATTGGCTGATAGAGCGAGAGGCTACGTCTTGCCCAGCATGCCTCCCAACCCCTTGGCCAGGTCTTCTACACCTTTCGCCGCTCCTGCGCCGCTCAACACGCCGTCAATTTGGGCAGCGATGGGAGCCGGCAATTGCTTCTTGAGATAGCCAATCACGGTATTGACCGCTGTTTTGGCCATCGCTTCGGAAATGCCGGTCTTTTTCGCAACCAGTTTGACCAATTCCTCCACTTTACTCACCCCCTCTCAATCGTGAATGGTGAGCCCCCGCTTTGTGATCGGAAATGTGATGGGCTACCTATACTTGGCGGCCGCCCTTGAGTTTGTCTTGCAGGGCCTGGAGTTCATCCCACTTGCCGGCCGCGGCCAGCCTGGCCTGCTCAGCCCAGGTGGTGGGGTCTGCGATCCGGATGCCGGCGTCGGTGAGGATTTGCTTCAGCCGGCCGACGTTGGTGGCGGCCAGTTGGGCGAAGGTGGTGATGCCGGCCGCCTGCAAGAGGCCTGCGATCTTGGGGCCAATGCCCTCGATGCGCTCCAGGTCATCTGGAGCGGGGGGCACAGGCCTGGCGGGCGCTGCCGTCTCAGCGGCGGGCCTGGCCTTCTTCCCTGCGCGGCGGCGCAGGCACCACCAGATCAACAGCACCAGCACCACCAACACGATAATGATCAACAACCAGCCCCACCAGGGGAGCCCATCCCCCTGCGCAGATTTGGGGAGCGGATTGGCGAAGGCGACCAGGGCCGGGCTGGCTGCCAACAGGCCGATCAAGACACCGGTTTTGCGGAACATGGTCATTACCCTCCTTCGTTTCGCTATTTCACATTCACTCTACGAGGAAAACAC
>DATKWP010000208.1:0-5969 GCA_035529535.1 Anaerolineae bacterium
CTGAGAAAGCGCGCGCTGGGTCACGGCCAGGTGAACGGGAGTGGCCGGGTGATCGCGCCGCCCAGCGTTGGCGTGCGGCCCGGCGACCGGTTGCTGGCCGTGCGAGGCAGCGGCCTCGCATTGGGCTTGGTGGCCCGAGGGCCAATCTACGGAGAAGCAACGCAACACTCTGAGTTGGAGGTGTTTGGCCATGGGCATTCTGGGTGATCTACTGGCGGCTCTGCCGGACGACGCGCCGGTGCGTTCAATCCTGGTCGGCGTGCACTGGACGGTTGTGTGCAGCCGCGGCTGCGGGTTGGCTTCGACGGTCACCGGGAACAAGCCGCACGGTCACGTGCAGGTGCGAGACGTGGGACACCTGCACCTCAAAAGCGCGCGCGAACTGGCCGAGTACGCAGGCTCCGATAACCCGCTCGAAGCCAGCATTGGCCTGGCGGCAATCAACTCGCTGTTGGCCGTAGACGAGCGGAACGCCGTCGAAATCAACGCCGCCGACGTGTTGGCCGAGCGCGGGCGCGGCAAGAGCGTCGCGCTCGTGGGGCATTTCCCCTTCATCCCCAGGCTGCGCAGCCAGGTCGGCCGGTTGTGGGTGATCGAGCAGCGCCCGACGGAAGGCGAATATCCCGCCGCGGCCGCCGCCGACCTCATTCCACAGGCCGACGTGGTGGCGATCACCGGCAGCGCGCTCGTCAATCACACGCTCGACGGGCTACTTGCGCTCTGCCGGCGCGAGTCACTGGTGATGGTGTTGGGGCCGAGCACGCCGCTCTCGCCGGTGATGTTCGAGCACGGCGCGGCGATCGTCTCCGGCGCGCGCGTCGTGGACGAGGCGGCAGTGATGCGCACCGTCGGCCAGGGCGCCACATTCCGGCAGGTCGAGGGCGTGCGGCTGCTGACGCTGAGCCGGGAGAAAATCGCTTGCCTGTCTTTGACCATTTCCACCTGATCGCGCCCTTCTACGATCGCATCTTCGCCTGCCTGAGAACCGACCGGTTACGAGCGTTATTGGGCTTGCCTGTGAGCGGGTGGCTGCTGGACGTAGGCGGAGGGACAGGGCGAGTCGCCCAGGCGCTGCGCGGCTCGGACCAGGTGGTGATCCTGGATGTATCGGTGGGCATGCTGCGCCAGGCGCGGAACAAGGGCTTGCTCGTCGTGCAGGGCGAGGCCGAGGCGCTCCCCTTTCGCCGGGAGACGTTTGCCCGCATCCTGATGGTGGACACATTCCACCATCTGCGCAATCAAAACGCATCGGCAGCCGAACTACTGAGGGTACTGGCCCGCGGAGGGCGGCTTGTGCTGGAGGAGTTTGACATCGAACGCCTGCTCATCAAGCTGGCCGCTCTGGGAGAAAGGCTGCTCTTGATGCGCAGCCATTTCCACTCGCATGAGGTCCTGCGGCGGATGTTCGAGGCCGCCGGCGGGCGGGTGCGCGTAGAGCGCGGGACGCTCAATCTCTGGTTGATAGTAGAAGGTGGACTTGAGGGAACGTAGCATGAAGCAGCTGCGGCCCGCTCTTTCACGCCCGCCTCTTCGCCGGGCAGGAGAACTCGGGCAAACTGGTCACGCTGGTCAAACAGCAGGCGCGCCTGTGGGCGAAGAATGGTGGAGCGGCGTTGCTCCTGGTGGATGGGCCGCCAGGGATCGGCTGCCCCGTCATCGCCGCCAGCGCCGGGGCTGACCTGGCCCTGCTGGTCGTCGAGCCGACCATCTCCGGCGCCCACGACCTGGAGCGCATGATGGCGACCACCGATCACTTTGGCGTGCCATCGCTGGCGGTCATCAACAAGGCCGACCTGAACCCGACCCGCGCCGACGAGATCGCTGCCTTTTGCGCGGAACGAGGCGTGGACGTCGTGGGACGGATTCCCTACGATACTGCCGTGACAGAGGCGATGGTGCACGGCCGGCCGGTGACAGAGTATGCCTCCGGCTTGGTAGCGGAGGCAATGGAGGAAGTGTGGAAGCAAGCCAAGGAATGGACATTCTCGACATAGAGGGCGCGCGGCGGTTTCACGGGCACAGTTGCCCCGGCCTGGCGATCGGCATCCGCGCCGCCGAGGTTGTGCTGCAGGAGATCGGCGCGCACGCTGAAGACGAGGAGATTGTGGCCGTCGTCGAGACCGACATGTGCGCCGTGGACGCGATCCAGTATCTTACCGGCTGCACCTTTGGCAAGGGCAACCTGATCCACCTGGACTATGGCAAGAGCACCTTCACGTTCATCCGCCGCTCCGATGGGAAGGCGATCCGCATCGCGCTGCGTCCCGAACCCTGGAGGCCGCCGAATCCGGAGGACGAGGCGCTTTACGAGAGGGTGCGCCAGGGCCAGGCCAGCGAGGAGGACCTCCGGCGCGTGCAGGAACTGCGTGAAGAGCAGATACAGGACATCCTGGAGCGTCCGCTGGCTGAACTGTTCGAGGTGCAGCCGGTGGAAGCCGTCGTCCCGGCGCGGGCTCGGATACACGACTCGGTAACGTGCGCCGGGTGCGGGGAGCGCGTGATGGAGACGCGCGCACGTCTGTTCCAGGGCGAGATGTATTGTATTCCTTGCTTCGAGACGCGAGAGCGGCAAAGTTAGCGTGCAGAAGCCGCGATCTCGGCGGTGATACATCCGCATTCTCGGGACACGGCCACCGCTACACTGCAGATAAATACACCTTCCCCGCTGCTCCATCTACAGTGACAACCTGTCCATCACAGATTCTCTCTGTCCCGTTCCCGGTGCCCATCACAGCGGGGATACCGTACTCGCGGGCAACGATGGAGCCGTGGGAGAGGGTGCCGCCCAGATCGGCAACCAGCCCGCCAGCCAGCGCGAAAAGCGGTGTCCAGGCCGGCGTCGTGGCGTGAGCGACCAGTATATCGCCGCGACCGAGCCTGTTGAACTCCTCTGACCCGTGAATCACCCGCGCTACTGCCGTCACCCGGCCCGGGCTTGTCCCTGCGCCGGTCAGTACGTTTCCCTCCGCCTGTCGCCGCCCCTCGGCGGTCGGTACGAATCTGCTGGCGAGGCCACGGGCGGTTCTTTCTGGGATGGTGAACGGAATCCGTGCCCCTCGCGCCGCTTCCCGCTCCGCCCGGCGGGCCTCCGCCTGTTCCGCCAGGGGCGCGCTGGGGCGTTCTTGGCGATCCAGTTTTCCGGCCAGGGCCGTCAACTCGCCATAGCGCAGCCAGAAAACCTGTTGGGGATTGGTCAGCGTCCCGGCCTCGACCAGCCGCCGCCCGAGTTCCAGCGCGTATTGGCGCAGTGGCATCCACGCCAGCCCCAGGTCGAAGAGCGCGTTCTCACGAAGTTGCGCCGTGCGTTGTGCCGTCGCCAATGCCTTGTCAAAGAGGCGACGTTTCCAGTCCGGCAGGCGTTGCCGGATGCGCCGGGTCGCCGCTTCCCGCTCCGCCGCCAGTTGGGCGTACCGCTCGTCGGGCGAGGGGGCGCCTTCCACCCAGGCTCGCCGCATCGCCTCCAACCCTGCCCGGTCTTCCCCTGCCAGCGGGACGGCGAAGTCGAGGTTGTAGACGACGTGGCCGTACCTGGCGACGGTTTCATCCAGGTCACCGGCGCGGGCAGCGTAAAGGGCGAGATCTGCCTCCAATGGACGGTTCTCCAGTCCTCGGAGGAACACCGCCGGTTCAGGCTCGTCTTTCCGGCGCAGTTTCTGGTACAGCAGGGCAAAACGACGTTCGTTCTGGTCGAGCCGCGGCACGATCCCGGCAAAGGACGCCCAGTAGCGCCCGCAGGCCAGGGCCAGATCCGCTATTCGCTCCAAGAGTTCCTGGGCAGAAAAGGCCGCGGGATCGCCCTGGAGCGCAGTGACTGCCTTTTTGTAGTTGGGTAAGGTCTCGCGCTCCCAGATATCAAAGGCCTGGCCTGCATAGCGCAGGAGGCGCGGGATATACAGCAGCGTCGTCAGGATCATGGCGGGTTTGAGTCTGAGCCATCCGTAGACGTAGCCGTTGATGGTGACGAAACCCCAGTTCTGCCACGCCTGCGCCGCTTGTCCAGTTCCGATTTGCTGGTATTCCTTGGTGGCCTGCTCGATCGCCGGCAGGCCGAGCGTCTCGAAGAGCACCGACACGGGGTCAGGCATCATCTCCGTGGCCCCGCCCCGCATGTAGCGCAGGCCTCGCATCGGCGGCTTCCAGGTCAGCCGAGGGCGAATAGGGGTCGTGATGGGGCGAGCCTGTAAGATGTGGAAGCGCCCGTCGGCCAAGGCCCACTCGATGTCCTGTGGGCGGCCGTAGTGTGTCTCGATCTGCTCTCCCAGGCGGGCCAGGTCGAGCGCCTGGGGATCAGAGAGTACCTGCCGCGGTGCGCCTGAACGCCGCCGGACTTTCCACCTGCGCCGGTTGACGACAATCTCTTCCGGCGTCACCTGGCCGCTCACCACCGCCTCGCCCAGCCCACGGCTGGCATTGACGACCATCTCGTCAGGATCGCGGTTGGCCGGGTTCGCGGTGAACAGCACTCCGGCCATTTCCGCCGCCACCATCCGCTGCACGACCACCGCCAGGGCCACGCCGCCGGATGGTATGGCGCGTTTGGCGCGATAGGCGATGGCCCGCGCTGTCCACAGACTGGCCCAGCAGCGCTTCACCGCCTCTAGTACGGCCTCCTCGCTAGTGACGTTGAGCAAGGTCTCTTGCTGCCCGGCGAAAGAGGCTTCCGGCAAGTCCTCCGCTGTGGCCGACGAGCGCACGGCCACAGGCCCTTGACCCAGGGTGCGATAGGCCCGGCACAGTTCGTCGGCAATCTCAGCGGGCATACGCGCTGCGATAAAATGGCTGGCAATGGTCGTTGCTGCCCGCTCCAACTCTGTCGGGTCCTCCGGGTCGGTAGCCTGTATAGCATCGCCGATGATCTCTTGGAGATTATTGGTTTCGACGAAGGCACGATAGGCCGCAGTAGTCAACACGAAGCCGGGCGGTACCGGGAAGCCCGCACGCGCCAGTTCCCCCAGATTGGCGCCCTTGCCGCCGGCAAGTGCTGTGTCCTGTGCCGACACTTGGTCGAGAAATCTCAGATATGCCATAGCGCCCTCCTGAGCCTGCGAATTCAGATCCCGAACACCGAAAAGCGACCACCGGTCGGTTATCGGCCAAAAAAAGAGGACTTTATCGAGCCTGGAGTCCAGAAAAGAACAGGTCCATCAGGGCGTCTATTGCCGTTTCGACGCTATCCCCTTCCCGGCGGCGCAGCCAATCGTGGAAAGGCATCGTCAGCATACTGAGCAGGGCCAGGGCGGCGAGTGCCGGGTCTACGGCGCGAAACACTCCTTCGGCTATCCCCTGTTCAATGATCGTTTGGAGAATGTGCCGGTACTCTTGCCGCCGCTTGGCGAACTGGCGGGTAGCGGCGTCGTCCAGTTTAGAGACTTCCCTGGTTAACAGCGCAGCCATCTCCCGATTGGCATCCAGATAGACAAACTGTGCTCTGAGCAGCCGCTGCAGTTTCTCAGGCGCACCGAGGGCCTGAGCGGCGATCTCGGCTGCGGTTTGGTTGATTACCTTCATCTCTTGTTCAACAAAATAGAGCAGGATTTCCTCTTTGCTGGTAAAGTAATCATACAGTGTGGATTTACCCATCCCCGTCGCTTTGGCGATTTGGCGCATAGACGTCTGGTGAAACCCCTGCCGGAGAAAGAGTCGGGTCGCTGTCTCAAATATCCGTCGGCGTATGTCTTCGCGCTCTCGTTCAGAAAGGGGCACGCCTTTGGGCATCGGCGCCTCCTATAAGTTCCGACCATCGGTCGCTTCTATTATACCATAGAGAAAGGGCCTATGTCAATGACCCGAATTGACTCACTTAGAATGTTACCGAAAACGAATCGTTGACTCACGTAACGGTGTTACTCAAAGTGCATTCGTTGACTCATGGGATAACGTTACCCAAATCTGTCACAAAGGGACTATCTCATGACTCAACCTGATACGAAGTACCTGAACTCTTTGAAGGCCCGCTACGCCAAGGCGAG
>DATKWP010000209.1:0-2459 GCA_035529535.1 Anaerolineae bacterium
TCCTCGACCCGCACCTGGCGCACCTGCTGCTGCACCCCGACCAGTTCCCCAGGCGTGGTCACCGGCGCCAGGTCTTCCAGCGGATCGTGCTGCTCGAAACGGAGCAGGATGGTGTGTTCCTCTTCCTTCGTCGGGTAGCCGATGGCAAGTCTGATCAGGAAGCGATCTACCTGCGCCTCCGGGAGGGGAAAAGTACCCTCCAGTTCGATCGGGTTCTGGGTAGCCAGCACGAGGAAAGGGCGAGACAACGGATAGGTCTGCCCATCTACGGTGACCTGGCGCTCCTGCATCGCCTCCAGCAGCGCCGACTGGGTACGCGGCGTGGCCCGGTTGATCTCGTCCGCCAGCACCACCTGCGACATGACGGGCCCTGGGCGAAATTCGAACTCTTGCTTCTTCTGATTAAAGTAGTTGATGCCGGTAACGTCAGAGGGCAACAGGTCGGGAGTGAACTGGATGCGGCGGAACATGCAACCTAGACTCGCGGCAATGGAGCGGGCCAGCGTGGTTTTTCCGATGCCGGGGACGTCCTCGATCAGGATGTGCCCTTCGCACAGGACGGCGACCAGCGCCAGATCAATCACCAGATCCTTGCCGACGATGACCTTCTGAATGTTCTCGCGCACACGGGCAGCGACTTGAGCAATCACAATACCTCCTAATATACGGCTCGCAGCCCCCGTCCCGGGGGCGTCCCATGCAAGGCGATTGCAGGTATGGGCAACAAAATCCTACCATAGGATACTTGCAAGCAAACCCCTCGGTTCAATCCCCCCACCCAAGTATAACACAAAACCAGCCCAACGATACCCCCCTGCTCCCTGCTCCCCGATCCCTGATACCTGATCCCTCTCCCGTATTGACCTTCTGCCCCATTTCGGATAGAATGATGCCAGGAACCAAGGGAGGGAATCCGATGAAAAAGGCAGTCTCAAGTGCGCTTGCGCTCGTCAAGGAATTCCGCCGCCCCGCCATCGTCCTCAACCTGGTCTATTACGGGCTGGTCGCCTGTGGCATGATTTACGTGGCGTTCAACCCATCGTTGCAGCAGGCACTATTGAAGGACGTGGGCACCGCTTTCACCGCCGGGCCGTTTGCTGCCGTGGGCAGTGCCTACACTGGCGGCCAGGTCTTGCAGGCCGTCGCCCTGACCTTCGTCGTGAACCTGCTTCTCGGCAGCCTCGCCGTGATCACGTTACCGTCGCTGGTCATCCCATTCAGCGGCCTGTTGATGGGGGTCTACCGGGCCATCCTGTGGGGGTTGCTCCTCTCCCCGGCTGCCCCAGAGTTGCGCCTGATCATGATCCCCCACTCGCTCACGCTCATCCTGGAAGGCCAGGCCTACATCTTGGCGATGCTGGCCGCCTACGTGCACGGACGGGCCTTCCTGTGGCCCCGCACGGCGGGAGTCACCACCCATTGGGAGGGCTACAAGGTCGGGGTAGGCCGCACGCTGCGCATCTACGTGCTGGTCGTACTGCTGCTGGCTCTGGCAGCCATCTACGAGGCATTGGAAGTGATCATCATGGTCCGGCTCATGGGAGCATAGCAGGTCTTGCACGACCGATAGGAGCCAATGGACCATGGATCCGTTAGACGCAGTCAGGCGGCTTGTCACAGCCAGCGATCGCGAAGGAGCGAAACGAGCGCTCGGCAGCATCCTGCGCGCAGATCCTCAGAACGCGTCCGCCTGGGCCATGCTGGCCCCCTTGCTCCAAGACCCCACCCAACAGGCCGATTGCTATCGCCAGATCCTGCGCCTGGACCCCGACAACGGCGAGGCGGCCGCCAGGCTGCGCGCATTGGCTGGCCGGCCTCCCCAGGCATCCCCCAGGGACCAATCGGCCTCCAGCAGCCCATCGCAAGCCACGCGCTGGGCGACACTCATCAGCCTGAGCAAGCCCTCGCCCCCGCAAGAGCCTCTTACCCCGGAGGCAGTGATCCGCCTGGCCGGCGGAGCACTGCCCCCCGCAGAGCGCCAGAACTGCCCCAAGTGCGATGCGGTTACCTCCAGGGACGCAGCCAAATGCCCGTGGTGTGGCGCTCCACTTTCAGGCCAGTGATGGTTGATGATTTGTCGAAAAGTGGTATCATCTCATCGCTATGAACCATTCACCTCTTGACCGGGCCCACATTCTGCCCGAACCGGAATTGCCCCAGGCCGCCGAACTGCTGGCCGAGGGACGCAGGCTGGCCCGCACGGTGACCGCCGGATCGTGCCCGTTCCTGGTCACCTATGGCGTCCGCACAGAAAGCGAGTACAAGCGCCTGCGGATGGCCGAGGGAACGATCATGCTCCACGCCCAAATCGGGTACCGCAGCCTGGCCAAGAGCCAGCGCGCCTACGCCGAAATCTACGAGCGGGTGGCCGCGGCCGGCCACCGGGTGGACCGTTACGGCATTTGCCTGGACTGGAGCATGGGCTATCCGGCCTCCCAGCGCGCCCGCATGCCCCGGGG
>DATKWP010000210.1:0-3920 GCA_035529535.1 Anaerolineae bacterium
GGGGGGCGCTGGCTGGCCGGCCACGGTGGGCATCGGCGCCGGGGTAGCCGTGGGAGGTACGGGCATCGTCGGTGTGATCGGTGGTTCCTCTATCTGCACGACGGTGACGTCAGTTGTGATGATGGTGCCGTGCGGCCCGTCTGGCCCAGTGTCCGGCGGCGTCTGCAGGAACTGCCAGTCCAGCACCGGGTAGCCCCCCTCGGTGCGCTCCGTCTCCCGGCCATAGACACTGACGGCCAGGCCGTCGGTCAGATCGTCGGGCGGGTTGGGCAGGACGAACGTCTGCCCATCCTCGCGCAGCAGCAGAACCAGCTCATCTCTCACCTCAATGGTGCCGTGGAAGGGCTGGGAGAGCGGCTGCGAGATCACCTCCCAACCGGCCACGTCCAGGGCCAGGATGCCCGGCATCTCCTGGCGTACCTGGCCCCACACGTGCAGGTTGCCTCCCTGCTGCTCGCTCAGGGCCTGGACGTCACCGTACAAGCGCAGGCCGTTCATCTCGACCAGCGGTAATCCATCTCCCTCGGCGGGCAGAAAACCGATAGGCGGACCGTAGAGGTCGGCCCGCTGGCCGGGCCGGTACTGCTGCCCCCAGATCGTGAACGGGCTGGCAGCCGGACCTGGTGCCTCACGAGAGATGGTGTATCGTGTCTCGCCGCCCGGTTGGCCAGAGCGGAGCGCATCCCAGGCGTCCTGGACTGAGCGGATGGGGTATTCGCCCGCTGGTTCCAGCGTCAGTAGGGGGTATGAGACCGTCGCCACCCGGCCGTCAGGGGCCACGGTCGCCCGCACGTCGGCGTTCCGCACCGGGTGGCCTTCGGCCAGGCGCACGAAGCGTACGGTGTTTTCTGGTGCATCTTCGTCATGCTCGACCTGGTAGGGGGAGTCGAGCAGGCCGTGCGCCCGCAAAAAGTCCTCGGCAATGGCCGCTGCTCGTTCGAAAGGCAGCGTAGCGGTTGCCCCCAGCGTGGCCTGCACGCTTTTGTCCACGTAGGAGGCCCCAGCGCCACTGACCGTTACCTGGCGTGGACCATCGAAGACGGCGTACACCGTCGGTACCTGGGTCGCCGGCCTGGCCGGGGGCACCGGTGTGCCCAATCGGTTGAAGATGTGCACTTCTGTTGCCTGCTGCACGTATACCTGCCCCTGCAGTCCAAAGCGTTCGGCCAGGCGACGGGCGTCCTCAATGGTGAGCGGCTTGGGCTCCGGCTGCTGGAAAACGGGCACGCGGTCTGGAGCTGAGGGCAGCGTCGTGCTGAGCACGAACTCGGTGCCGGGAAAGATTCCGGCGACCGTCGTCTCTGCGCCGCCCTGGGCGTGGGCGCTCAGCGCCGCCAGCGAGGGCAAGAGAGGTAAGTCCTGCTGGGGGTTCAGCAGGGGCAGGCCAAAAAGGATCAGCAGGGCCAGCGCGGCTGCACCGGCCAGGGCGATGGTCGCTCGCCTAAACATTCTTTGCCTCCTCGTCGTGCTAGATCCGGTGAGATTTCGCCACCAGGGTAGACAGATGGGCCGGCGACCGGGCTCCCCGGCGCGGCCCAGGTGCGTCTCCAGAGCGGCGACGAAGGCCGGGTCGGGCTGAGTTGCTTCCGCCAAGGCTACCATCTCAGCAGCCAGGGCGGACTCCGCCGGGGGCAACCCGGCCGGCGGCGGGGTCTCCTGCCCGGCCATACGGGCCGTCAGGAAAGCATCCAGTTCTTCGGCTGCCAGACGTTCATTTCGATTCATCGTTCTGCCTCCGTAACGGGAGCCAGCCGCTCCCGTAAGTCGCGCACTGCCCGGTGCACCAGCATCCTGACCGCCGCCTCGCTCTTGCCCATCAGCCGGCCTACCTCGGCCGCGTTCAGCCCGCCGAAAACCTGCAGGGACAGAGCCTCGGCCCGGTCGGGCGACAGGCTGCGCAGCGCACGAGTCATCCGCTCCAGCCGCAATCGTTGCTCGACCACCGCATCGGGCAATGGATTGGGGTCAGGGACGTGGGCGGCTGCCTCCAGTGGCAACGTCGTCCGGCCCCGGCGGAAGTGGTCGGCCGCTCTGCGGCGGGCGATGCCCAGCAGCCAGGCAGCAAAGCCTCCCTGGCCCCGGTAGCCAGCGATGCCCTCCAGCGCCGCCAGGAAGGTCTGCGCGGTCAGATCCTGGGCGTCGTGGACGTCCCCGACTCGGACCACCAGGTAACGGTAGACCCGGTTCACGTGGCGGCGGTAGAGGCCGGCAAAGGCAGCGAGATTCTCCCTGGCCTCCCGGGCCAGTGCTTCGTCGTCTCCAGCCTGTGCCACTGGGGTAGGCTGATCCTCAAGGGCGTTGGTCAAGACGTCTGTCATCCAGTTTGTCTTTCAGGGTAGACGGGCGCGCGCTTGATACCCTTCTGTTTATATGTCGTTGCCGGGGAGTGGTTTGTAACAGGGAAACGTATGCCAAGTACCGCATCCGGTGTGGACCTGTGTGTCCGCCGGCGGTGGCCAGGCAGCACGGCTGTTGCTTTTTGTGAGGACCTGCTGTATTATAAGGCCGATGAGAACGAGCAAGAAGTGCTACCATAGCCTGCGCTTCAAGATCACGGTGGGGCTGTTGCTCTCCGTCATGGTGATCATGGCGGTGACGTCCTACGTGCGCTACGTCAGTTTCCGGGACTATATGATGGAGAGCCTGGAGTCCGCAGCGGGCAATCGTGAGCAATTTGTCGAGTCCCAGATGGCCTCCTACGTCCGCAGCCGGGTGATTCTGTCGGTCAGTACCCTCATCGTCATCCTGCTCGTCAGTGACCTCATGCTGAGCCGGGTGGTGGTCGGCCGGCTCACGCAATTCCTGAAGGTGGTCAAGCAGGTCAGCCCCGGAAACCTCGATGCCAGAGTGACTATCGGAGGCCACGACGAGATCGCGGAACTGGCCGCAGCGTTCAACCGCATGACGGAGGAGTTGCAGAGGCAGACGGAGAAACTCTCGACGCTCAACACGCTGGCGGTCACGGTCGGCCAGTCACTGAATTTGGAAGAGGTCTTGCACACGGCCCTCCGCGAAGTGCTGGACTTGACGAGATTAGAGACGGGTTGGATCAACCTGCGGGACGAGGCGGACAAACTACGTCCGGAGGGAGGAAGGTCCCGCATGGCGGCTAGCCTTGGCCTGCCCGAGGGCGCAGCGCTGGCACACGCAGACTGCACGTGGGATCAGTGCATCTGCGCCGGGGTCTTTGGATCAGGCCGGCCCCAGGTCTTCCGTATCGAGCAGCGGCCTCCCTGCCCCGCCGCCGAGTACCTCCAGACGGAAGGGCTCGCGTTTCGCGCGTGCGTGCCTCTGAAGTCGAAGGACCTGGTGCTGGGCGTGATGAGCCTGGCGGGGGACGCTTCGAGCAGTCCCTGGATGTTCGCCGAGGACTCGTTGGAGATGCTGACGGCCATCGGCCGCCAGATCGGCGTGGCCGTCGAGAACGCCAGCCTGTACGAGGAATTGCACCAGAAGGAAATGCTGCGGCGGCAGATGCTGGAGCGGATGATCACGCTCCAGGAAGACGAACGCCGGCGCATTGCCCGCGAGTTGCACGACCAGACCGGCCAACGCCTGACCTCGACGATCATGACGCTGGGGCTGCTTGAGGAGACGATCCGCACGCCGGAGGGCCGGGCGTACGTGCGGGACGCGCGAGACACGGCGGCCCAGATTTTGAAGGAGATACGGGACCTGGCTCTGGTTCTCAGGCCGAGCGTGCTGGACGACCTGGGGCTGCTGGCGGCGCTGCGGCATTGTCTGAAGGGGTACCAGAGCCGCTACCGGTTGCTCGTGGACTTGCAGGTGCTGGGCCTGGATGGGAAGCGACTGCCCCCTGAGGTGGAGACGGCGCTCTTTCGTATTACGGAAGAGGCGCTGACGAACGTGGTCCAGCATGCGCAGGCACGCAGTGTCACCGTGCTCCTGGAGCATCGCGG
>DATKWP010000211.1:0-4652 GCA_035529535.1 Anaerolineae bacterium
TCCTCGCGCGCCAGGCTAGCCTGCAGCGCCGCCTCCACGTCCGCCGGCAGTTCAGTGGACGCCCGGCGGATCAGCTCGACGAAGGTCTCGGTCAAGTCATCCATATCCACATCTACGGCTTCGGAATCGCCAGGTCCCCCGGCCCCAAGTCCGAGAGTTTCAGGTTCGGGTGCGTGGCCTGAACCAACTCGTGGATGATCTGGGCATACTTGACCTTCTCGCGCGCCTGCCAGGCCAGGAAGTCGGGGCTGGTCCATGGCCTGTACCAGGCGCCGGCCCCTGCTGCCAGCGCCGTCCCTGGCTCGATCTTAAAGTAGCAGGGCGCGCACACCCGCGCCATCTCCGCCCCCTCGTAGAAGCGGTTGAAGCCCCCGAACGAGTCCGAGAGATAGATGTGCAGATCCAACGGAATGTCCACCGCCTGGCGGATGGAGGCCAGTTGCGGAAGTGAGAGGTCGCCCAGCGGGTTGAACGTGGAAGCCCCCAAAGACTGCAGCACTTTCCCTCCCGCGGCCGAGGCGTGACCTGCATAGATACTGACCTTGAACACCACGTCCTCGGGGATATCACCGCTCTTCTTCAATTGGTTGACCAGCCACAGCAACCCCTCGTCAATGCACAGAAACCCCCGGAACCCCAGGTCAATGCAACGCAGGTACTCGGCCACGACGTAGGACAGTTGGTCGGAACCCCGGTAGCGTAAGCCCGAGAGCGCTCCCTCCGGCGTTGCCAACTGCCGCCCCACGTCCCACCCGGAGCGAGGGCCAGGCGTGATGATGACCTCTACCTTCGCCTCGGCCGCCATCTGCGCAAAGTCACGCAGCTCGGCGTCGTCCAACAGCGTGGAACCCATCACCGTGGAGATCAGGCGGTGGATGGGTATCTTGCGCTTGCCCATCTCGTCAATCAGCGCCTCCAACACCTGGGGCCGCTCCACGCCCGAAATCTCCATCCGGTAGTGGGCTCCGTCGGGGAAGCGCTTGGAACTATCGGGCAGTTCGTAGGCGTCGCGCCCTGGGATCCCGACCTTCTCCAGCATGTTCTGGACATCGTGCAAGTTACGCATGCCACTCCTCCCTTATTGGTTTACTTGCGTCGGTGAAACGTGAAACGTGATGCGTGAAACGTGAAACGTTTCGTACCTTAGTCTGGGCCAACCAGCCACCGCCCATCCACAACCAGGCGGCCGCCCGCGCTGCTCCAATTCCGCAATCCGCAATCCTGTGTACCCACAGGCGCATTCCGCAATCCTTGCACCGTCACCGCTATGCGCCCCAACTGCTCCCAGGCAGGCGTGAATGCTTCGTAGGAGAAATACTCGGTCGCAGCGTCATAGGCGTCCACCATGTACAGCCCCCCCGGAACGCCCCCCGGACCGCCGGCGTCCTCGCCGGCTGAGTCCGCCTCGTCATACCCCACGACGATAAAAGTGTGCTGCCACTGCACGATATTAGAGGTCGCGCCGTCCGACGAGACCCAGGTCTGCACACCGGGCAGCCGCATGTCGTAGGTGGCCCAGATGATGACCGGGCGACCGGCAGCCACTTCTGCCTTCAGCCCATCCAGGCTCCACTCCCGCCGAGCCACGGCGTCGAGCCCGAAACTGCGCAGATTGGCCGCCACCGGCCCGGCGTAGACCCCATAACCGGCCGGCGGCATCGTCCCCGGCGGCAGGTCTACGTCGCCCAGAAAGCCGCGGTTGGGGTTGTCGGACTTGCCGAGGCGGCGGAAGAAATCGTCCTCGGTGAACACCACTCCCCAGAAAGCCGCCAGATCGGTCGCCGAGCGAGACTCACAACTCAGGTTGTGCTCCTGCGGATGGCCGACCAGCTCCTCCACAAATGCCGACGGCGGCAGTTCCTCCGCATAGACAGGACTTGCTAAAGGCCCGAAAGGCGTGACCAACGTCACAGTCCAGATAATGAGGATTGAAACCACCAATCCGTTAATCCTGCCGATCCGCAATCCCCAATCCTCAATTCTCAATCCTCAATCCGCAATCCTCAATCCGCAATCCGCAATCCTCAATCCGCAATCCTCAATCCGCAATCCTCAATCCTGCCGATCCGTGTTCCCCCACCTCTCCAGCGCCGCCGCGATCGCCCGCGCCTCCTCGACGGCGTGAGGGGCGGCGTCGTAGACCCCTTGCCCATGCAAATCGGCTTCGGTCAACTCAGGATTGGCGGAGAGATAGCCCAGCACCGGCACAGGGCTGTGCGCCTGAATGAAGCCCCAATCGCTTTCTCCACGCACCTTGTTGCCCACGGCGTAGACACGATTGATGCCAATCTGTCCTGCCAACTCGCGCACGCGCTCCGCCGTCCCCATGCTGCGCTGCCCCGGCTCGACCACGACCAGGAACGCGTCCACCGCCTGGGCCGTCGCCCGCCCCAGGTGTTCCACGCCAGCCTCCATGTCGAGAATCATCATCTCGTTGCGGTAGAGCAGCAGGTGAGTGACCAACGCTTTGAGCATGGCGCTCTCGGGGCAGATGCAGCCAGCACCGCCGGCCTTGACCGTGCCCAGCCGGAGAAAACGGACACCCCGGTGCGACACGCTGAGCCGGTCAGGCAGATCGTCCACGCGGGGGTTGAGGCTGAAGAAGCCCCCGACTGTGCCCGGCTTGGCGCCGGTGCGCTCGTAGATCAGGTCTTCCATTTCAGAGACCGGGGCGACCTGGGCAGCCAGGTCGGGCGGAAAGCCCAATGCCTCGGCCAGGCCCCCCGCCGGGTCGGCGTCAATGGCGATGACGCTACGACCCTGCTCGGCATAAATGGTGGCCAGCAGCGCGGAGAGAGTGGTCTTGCCCACACCCCCTTTCCCGCTAATCGCGATCTTGTTCAATTGGGTCAATCAACTGCCTCCATACAAGTGATCAATGGTATTGTACCACCACCACCATCAAGTTGCCAACTGGAACCCGGTAGGCAGACACGGAGACGCGGCGATGAATCACCGCGTCTCCGCACCAAACCACTTACAGGCCGTGTTGCTCCCTGATCTTTTGAATTTCCTCCACGTGCTCAGTCACATGGGTCGTCAAGAGGCTGACAAGCGCGTCAATCCGCATCTGCTGCCCGTGCGGAACCCAGGGAGCCACGAGGACCGCATAGTGCTGCCAACTATCTGGGATGCGTTCCAGCAACTGAGCGATGCAACCACGATGGGCTCTGAAAAGGGCCACGACAGGCTCAATTGCCCGACCGGCGTAATCCAACTCACTGGCCCACGAGTCGTTGCCGGGGTACCAACTGAGGTCAAAAGTGCAACCGGGCGCGCCCAGCGCCATCTTGACACACTGTGACCACATATCATCACCGTCAACGAGGTGGTGGACGATTTGTCGAATGGTCCATTCCCCCGGAGCACGGCACAGATCGAGGTCCGACTCGGAAAGACCAACGAGCACTGCTTCCAGTTTGTCAGGCCCTGAAACGTAACGGTCCAGGGACTCTTCCGTCGGTGTACCCACCCGATGTACCCCCATCCGCGATGACAGCGTATTCTCTGGCACAATGCCCCCTTTCAAGTCACGCGACCGGGATAGCAGAACTCTGCTAGGATGCCGTGGCCATCTCAACGAATTGGGTCAGGTCCATCACCCGCATGCGCAACTTTTGATTGCGGGCCGCCTTGGAGAGAGTGCGCACGCACTGAGGACAGGCGGAAATCAGGACCGTGGCATTCACCTCCGCCGCCTGTGCCACCCGCCGCGCCGCCACCTCTTGCACCAGGTCCGGGTCGAACGTCTCCAGGTTGCCGCCGCCACCGCAACAGAGCGCGTGTTCCCGCGACTGCTGCATCTCGACGAAGGTGTAACCCGGAATTCGGCGCAGGACCTCGCGCGGCGGGTCGAACACGCCACTCTTGCGGCCCAGGTCGCACGGGTCGTGATACGTGACCACGCCCGTACGCTGAGGCTCCGCAAACGGCAGTTGCCCCTCGACCACCAGGTCGCGCAATACCTCCGTGGCGTGCACTACCTCGAATCCCAACGGTTCGCCGAGGACTTCGGAGACAGTATGGTGCCACATGTGATAACAGGATGGGCAGGTGGTGACCATGCGAGGGATGCCCAATGTACGCACCTGTTCCACGTTGTGCTGGATCAGCGCTTTCGCCTGCTTCAACTGGCCTGCCATCAGCAGCGGAAAGCCACAGCACTGTTCCTGCTCACCCAGGGTCGTGAACCGCACGCCCGCACGGCCCAGGACGTTGGCGAAGCCCTGCGGAATGCCGTAACTCATGGGGAACATCGCCGATACGCAGCCCACGAAATAAACCAGGCTCGCTTGTGGGTCGCGCACCAGCCCCTCTGGCTTCTGCGCCAGGTTGTCGGTCCAGGCCAGGCGCGCGGCGTTGTCCTCGCCGGAGACGTTATGGTGGGTGCCGATGCGTTCACCCAGCATCCCCATGGCTCGCATCCCCTTGCGCAACGGTTCATCCTCGCCCAGCTTGTCGAAGCCGCTGACCAGGTAACGCTCCTGCATCACGTGCTGGCGCATGGTCTCCACCAACCGGCGCACGCTCAGATTGTGGGGACAGTGGGCCGTGCACATATCACAGCCCAGGCAGCGCCAGATGCTGGCATCGGTGGCCAGTTGGTCCTCCAGCCCAAACTGTGTCAGCCGCATCATCTGGGCCGGACGATA
>DATKWP010000212.1:0-2800 GCA_035529535.1 Anaerolineae bacterium
GCACGCAGTATCCCTGCCCCTTCAGAAACGTAACCAGGTGGTGCCCGATGAACCCCCCGGCCCCTGTCACGAGAACGCTGGCTTGACTCGACATACTCTCTCTCCTTAGGGAGACACCTTGGGGTTGATCAACTCCAGCAGCAGGCCCCGCACCGAGTGCAGGATGATCCCGGCAAAAAGGCTCAGGCTGCCGACGATGGTCAGGAGGATGCTGATCAGCGCATAACCTATGGCCAGGGTCTGACTCCGCTGGTAGATGAGGACCACCCAGCCGCCCCAACCAATGCCGGCCAATAACACGACCAGCCCTGGCACCCCGAAGAACAGGAGAGGCCGGTACTGACCGATGAGGTGCAAGACGCCGTCGAGAACCAGCAGGCCATGCTTGACCACAGGCCGCTTGGACTTTTCCACGTAATTGGCGGTGATGATCACCTCGGCCAGGCGCAGGTTGTGCTCTTTGGCCAGGAACTGCATCTCCGACTCGACCGAAAAGCCTTCCGACGAAAACCTCATATATTCGATGGCCCGGGGCGAAAAGGCGCGGAAGCCGCTCTGCGAGTCGCTGGCACCCACCCCCGAGGCGACCCGGGTCAGCAGGTTGAAGGCCCGATGCCCCCAGATCCGGTGGCGGGGCACGCCGCCCCCCTTCTGCAAGTAGCGGGAGCCGATCACCAGGTCGGCCTCGCCACGCAGGACCGGAGCCAGGAGCTGGGGCACCTCCTCCGTCAGGTGTTGCCCGTCCCCATCCAGCATGACGACGGCTGCTGGGTCGAGCTCCCGGATCCGGCGGAAACCGGTGCTCAGGGCCGTCCCTTTGCCCTCCTTGCCCTCGTGTCGCACGACGACGGCCCCGGCCGCTTCGGCGATCTCGGCCGTGAGGTCGGTCGAGCCATCGTCCACGACGATCACCGTGTCCACGTGCTTCCGCGTCTTGAGGACCACGCTGCCGATGTAGCGCTCCTCGTTGTAGGCCGGGATCACCGCCACGATGGGGCGGGACCGGCCGTCCCCCTTCACTTGCTGCTTTTCCTCCGTTTTAGACATCTCGCCTCTCCCGGCGATAGGTCGTCCTCGCCTCTTAGATCTCACTCCAGGCTGCTCTGCACTAGCGGCCGGTACAAGCCCCGCACGAATGCGCGCGCGACCCGGAAGGGGTGCAAGAGGCGGTAGAGACGAGCCTGCGCCTTTCCCTCCAGGGCGTACCGCACCGCCAACCATTCCAGATCTGGAAAGAGAATGCTCCACAGCATGCGCCATGCGTCCTGTAGCCGATCCACCAGCACAACGTAGAGGAGCACCTGCCGCACCCCGGTTAGCTGCCTTCCCGCCCCTGGCAGGACCACCTCCTCGTTTAGGGGTGCCAGCCTCCGCAGCAGGTGCAGACGCACGCCCTGTGGTGCCAACTCGGCCAGTACCTCAGCGGGCACTGGTGTCGCCAATAGATCGTGGGCCGCCGTCAGGCCCCAGTACACCGTCGTCTTGACCCGGAATCGCCTGACCCGCTCCAGCAACCGCGTCCAGAACAGGTCCGAGCCGGCCTGACAGATGAGGTGGTCGATATCTACGTAGCCGATGAAGGGGAAAGCGTAGCCATGGTGCAGCGCCGGGTGCAGGCAAAGGTGGATCAAGGCGTCTACTGCCGAGAGCTGCCTGGCCAGCATGCCGCCCAAGTCCAGAGGGGGGGCAGCCTCCCACAGTGCGCCTGCCTCTATGGAGAACGCCCGCCGGCACCAGTCCACGCCCACCAAGTCGTGTTGCACGTCCAGCCGGGTCATCTTTCCATTGCGCTCGCGTATCCACTCCACCCCTCCGCCAAAGCGTTCCTGGAATGGGACCATGTGGGCTGGGAGCGACGCAGACCTGCGGAACCCCAACGCTTCTACCACAATGCCGACACGCTCCATCTGTTCAGGACGCACCAAGAGATCGAGGTCGACCATGGGCCGCAGAGCTGGGCTCGCATAAACCGTCCACGCCAGCGCCCCACCTTTGAGGACGATGACCTCGACGCCTTCTTCGTGCAGTGACCCGACGATCTGCCCCAACTCGTGTTGGAGCAGCACGTTGCGCCGCAGATTGACATAGTAAACACTCTCGGCGCGGGCCAGGACCGCCTCCGGGATCTGCTCGTTTTCCAGATCCCGCAACCGGGCATGGAGCAGCGGGAGCAGGCCGTGCTTCACGGCCAGGTCCAGCAAGCGCTCCCAGTCGATGCCCTCGCCGACAAGCTCCCTGGCGCCAGCCTTGGCCTCACCGTCAAAACGACTTCGGGCGCAGCACAGGAGAAGGCGGTCCGTTGTCTCCGGGCGCCTATCCATGGCTCCCACACGGCAGGGCATAGCTCTTGATAATGTCCCCCAGCGACTCTTCCAGCGACCGGCTCGGCTTCCAGCCCAGAGTGATGCTGTCCAGAAGCCCGTACGCCAGCCAGGCCAACACAGCCCCGCAGATGCCTATCAGCAACGCGCGCTGATGGCGATGGTACGAAGCTCGATAGGCACGTGCAAGGGTATATGCCAACGCGCCCAGCAAGGCAAGAAGGCCCAGGTGAGCGCGATGAGGGCGACTCCGAGCACACTCCATGTGCCGGGGAACAGTAGCAGAGGTGTGGCCAGACCCAGCATGACCAATTCACGGTCGGCAACGATGTTGGCGAAGCTTCTCAAATGCCACGTCCCCTTTGGCGATGGCTGCGGGGCAGAAGCTACCGTGTCACGAAACGAACGCGGGCCCCGTAGTGTAATAGTGCACACTCTGAACAGCCATTATAGCACGCATCGGTGCTGGGCGCAACTCC
>DATKWP010000213.1:0-3228 GCA_035529535.1 Anaerolineae bacterium
GGTGTACTACCTGTGCCTGGCTGCTTCTGGATCCACAGCGTGTAATGCCACCGTCCTTCATCCAACCGGGAAACACGTGGCAGATCGTACTCGAAACGCGCCGTCAGCGTCTGGCCGTATTCGACGACAAAGAACTGGGCAAAGACTGTCTTGTTCGCTTCGTCACTCAGCGTGGCCGCCTGGCCGTCATCTGGCTCGCCGCGCAGGAGATACTCGCCAGGCGTTGGATGGGGCAACGCCGCGCGCAGCACGCTGCCGGCCGGAACGTACACGCGCAGATAGTCATAATAACAGCGCTGCATGATCGCCTCATAGTCCAGGTCACCAATGTATGGCGGCTGGTGCTGGCAGCGTACACCCTGTTCCTGGCCCTGGTGTGCGTACGTCAGCGTCAACTCGGCGGCGGCTGTCCCGTCGGTGTGCAACACGACACGATAGTCCACATTTTCGCTGATTAACGGATTGACTTTGTTGAAGCCGAGATTGGCATCCACGATCATCAGGTAATCGCCTGCGCTTTCACGCAACGCCCCGTCCCAGCCACCCCGTGCCAGTGCACCGGCCACCTCCGCGTCGTCCACGAAGATCAACAGGTGGCGGCCTGTCAGCGCGCGGTACAGGGCCAGCGCGACCTGCACCCAGTCTACACTGGCAGGATCATTCTCGATTCGGTCACGGAGGGTGGTTGCTAACTGCCCCATGAATTCCTTGCGGCTGAATACCCACTCGGCGGTGACACCGGCTTCGCCGGGATTCCACGCCGCGCGCATGAATTGATGTACATTGTCCGCCGTCACCGGCTCTATCCCGCCTGGCATATACACTTCGCCAAACCCGGCCATGAGCAGTTCGACCGCGCGTTGATCGAGCGCGATGACGCCGTCAACCGGCACATCCTGCCCGTATTCGTACAAGTATGCTGCCTGCCGTGCCGAGGTGGGGAAATCAGGCGACCAGTTCGCGTCACGGAACATCCACAATTCCGACCCCATATAATCGAGCAATGGCTTGGGCGGTTCAGGGTACGGTTTGTGCGTGTAATCATCTACGCTATACGCATCGAGAAAACTTAATTCAGTAATCTGCCCGCCATCGAGCGTAAGCCGGCCAGCACCACTGATGAACCCTCCCGTCGGCCGCAACTCGTCCTCATTCTGCGCCAGGACCAAGTAAGTACGTGGCGCGTCCAGTCCCAGCAGGTCTGGCGCCACCGCTGCGATCTCCAACCCGGCCCGCAATAGGGGCAATCCTCGCTCCAACAATGCCGTCTTCTTCGTCGTCCACGCGGAAAGGCTTTCCACGTCTATCTGGGCCCAGGCCTGCTGGGCCTGCTTCACCGCCGCCAGCGCTTGCTCCAGGGTAGGTTGTGCCTCGACCAGGAGTCGGGCCGCCCGCTCCAGCGAGAGGCCATCGGACACGCTGTTCGTCCCACCGAAAGCGACCAGTATAGGTTCCAGCGCCTCGCACGCCAACGCTCCGGCCTCTGTCAGGCCATCGGCCAGAGTCAGCAGGTGGGGAGCCGCCCGCAGGTCCCCGCCGACCTTCGGCAACCATCCCCCTAGAGCCGGGGCCCACCGGGCCAGGAAGCCGGCCTGCCGGCGCAGCGCGACCACGTCATCCCGCATCTCTTGCACCAGGCTGCATGCGGTTGTTGGATCTACTGTTTCCGGTGCATCGGCCAGGGCCTGTGCCTGCGCCAGGTGTGCCCGGAGCGACAGTCCAGTCCGGGCCAACCGCACACCCCACACGGCGAGCAGCACCGCCCCCAGCAGGGCCAGCACCCACCGCCACTTTATCCTGGCGCGCTTGCTTGCCTTACTCTCCATTGGACTGTGTTCACTATTCATTGTTCACTACTACAACGGGACGTCCTGCTTGACGTGCCATCTCCTCTGGCGTAAGTTCGCTCCCAGTGACTTCAAGTCCCAACACTCCGGCTACCACCTTACGGTACGGACTCTGCGTCCACAAGTCCCGATCCACTACTACCACATCCGGCCGCTCACTCAGGACGTCGTGGACGTACCAGAGCGTGAAAGTATGCGCATCTTGGGCAGTGAGTAAGACCGCCTGGGATGGCGCCTGTCGCAACACTTGCGCTGCCCATTCTATCGCTGTCCGGTCGCCACGCAAGTCCATTTCTCTCCAGAACAGCAGAGCCTGCAGCAAGGGAAGAAGTAGAACCACCCACACTCCCCGTCGCAGGTGCTTTCCCATCCAGGCCGCCGCCTGCACCAGCCCCACTCCCAGCCAGAGAGCAGCCAGTGGCAACGCTGGAACCAGGTAGACCAGCGAATCGGCCGTATTGTAGCCGATAGCATAGAGGCTAAAGGCCCCGAAAACAAGGGCCGAAGCGAACGCCAACGAGCGCCGTTCCCGCCACAGGTGCACCCAACCCAGTCCAATCAGTATCGCTCCGAAGGGGGTGAACTGCCGGACCAGCAGTCCCACCCAGGCCAGCAGCCGCTGTGGCCAGGCCGCCGGCGGCAGTCCAAACAGATACCCGTGATATAGCCGTCCGCTGACCAGCGCCCACCATCCGGCAAGTGTGCTCACGTCTCCCCAGGGCGAAGGCACGCTACCCCGTGCCAAAAGTACCGGCCCATACAGCGTCCCCCAGCCCACGAGGGCCAGAAGGGCGGCCTGGACCAGCCTTCGCAAACACTTCTCCTGGTCTCTCCAGGCTCCCCAGACCACCAGGGGAGCCAGGAACAAGAGGGTGGGATGAACACCCATCCCTATCCCCCAGGCCAGTCCCAGCGCCCATGCCGGCGCTCTCTGGAGCGCGAGAATCGCGACCAACACTGTGAAGAAGGCCGCCGGTACGTATACTTCGGCGATGAGAGCCTGCGACCAGAAAAGCGGAGCCAGACCGAGGCTGAGGCCGGTGCAAATCGCAAATCGCAAATCGCAAATCGCAAATCACGGTTCACGGATTACGGATTACGGATAGAACTACAGCGTATTCATGTCCACGTTATCGAAGTTCCTGCCGTAATACTCCATGTAGTGAACTTTTCGTTCCAGGGCCTTGATAATATATTTCGAAAAGTTGACCTTGGTGAACTTCTGGGCGCTCCCGACCCCCCCCGGGCTGAAGACGTTGATCTCCATAAGTTTGTCGCCCACGATGTCAAGGCCCACGAGGAACATCCCGTCCTGGACCAGCTTGGGGCGGACGATCTCGGCGATGCGCAGCATTTCATCAGTCACCTCAGCCGCGCGGAG
>DATKWP010000214.1:0-4201 GCA_035529535.1 Anaerolineae bacterium
CGTCTGATCCGCTGCAGTCCTGTAATCCGCATTCCGCATTCCGCAATCCGCATTCCGCATTCCGCAATCCGCGGGGGTGACGTCCATGCGACAAACTGACGTGGTGACGACGGAAGACCTGGCCTACTTGCGCCAGGCTTCGCTGCGCGCGGCCCTGTTCTGTATGCTCGCCGTACTATACGTCTGGTGCCTGATCTCGTTCCAGCCGGTCAACCAGGTTGGGGCTGCTGCGTGGGGGCCCGTTCTGTTAGGTGGCGGGCTGCTCATCGCCTTCGTCGCCCGCAGGCACAGCCTGTCGTTGTCGGCGGCGGCGGCCATCGCAGGCGCCGCCGCGGCGATTCTGCTGACCACGTGGGTGACCGGGGCGCAGGTCGCCCCCTACCTGTTTGCCGTCGTAGTCAGCCTGACCGGGTTGCTGTTCAGCATGAAGGCGGTGGTGGGGGTGACCGTGCTGTGTAGCGCTTCCGTCGTCGCCGTCGGCTCCCTGCACTGGGGTTACTCGCCCGCTTCCACTCAGGTGCTATCGCCAGTCCTGGTCATTGGTGTGGTGGGCGTTCTGTCCTTTCTGGCGGTCCGCGATCTGCACCTGGCGCTCCACTGGGCCTTGGACCGCGCCATGGCAGCGCAGCGCAACGAGGAAGAAGCACGCGACCACCGCGGAGAACTGGCCCGTACCCTCAAGGCGCTCACCGAGGCCTATCAGCGACTGGAATACGCCAACTACGACCTGGCCCGCGCGCGCGAAGTGGCCGAGGAAGCCAGGCTCAACAAGCAGCGCTTTGCCGCCATTGTCAGCCACGAGATGCGTACGCCCCTCAACGTGCTCACCGCTCTCAGTGAGATGATGTATCTCTCACCCGAGAGATACAGTGCTGCCCCCCTGCCTCCGGACCTCCGGGCAGACGCCCGCGAGATCTACCGCAGCAGCAAGCACTTGCTCCGCCTGATAGACGACGTGCTGGACATGGCGCAGATCGAAGCCGGGCGCATGCGGGTTGACCTGGAGCAGGTTTCGCTGCGCGACGTGGTCACCGAGGCGCTCGACATGATCCGCCCCCTGGCGCGTGAGAAAGGAGTCGCTCTCCATGCCGAGTTACCCTCAGCACTGCCCCCGGTTGTGATGGATCGGGATCGCGTGCAGCAGGTGCTGCTCAACCTCCTGAACAACGCACAACGCTTCACCGAGCGCGGGAGCATCACCGTGCGCGCCGCCCTTGAGGGGGAGCAGGTCAAGGTCACCGTGGCCGACACAGGAGCCGGCATCCCTCCCGCTGAGCACGAGGACATGTTCAAAGAGTTCTATCAGGTTGCGGGACTGGTCGCTCGCAGCCGGATTGGGCATGGGCTGGGGCTCGCCATCTGCAAACGGTTCATCGAGATGCATGGCGGGCGCATCTGGGTGGAGAGCGATGGGGTGCCTGGTCACGGCAGCCAATTCCACTTTACCCTGCCGGTGACGAGAGCGGCGCGGGTAGAGGTGAGCGCGCTGCACGAGACCCGCCAGCCTGTGAGATCACCCACCGGCCGCGGCCGCACCCTCCTGCTTCTCGATCAGGATGCGGCTATCCTGCGCGTGTTAGAGCACGGGTTGGAGCAATACCGGGTCGTACCGGTGGACGACGTCCTCCAGGTTCCCAGGCTGGTCCGCGAGCTACAGGCCCAGGCGGTGGTGGTCAACTCGGCCCACAGGAGAGGGCTGGGGCGCCAAATACTGGAGCTGCGCCGGCAACTAGGCCATTCCTCCCTGCCCCTCATCCTATGCCCTCTGGTGGGCCAGCGCCAGTTGGGGCGGGCCCTGGGCGTGATAGACTACCTGGTCAAGCCCGTCACACGCCAGGTGCTCACGGACCTGCTCGACCGGCTGGATGAGAGCGTGCGCCGGGTGCTCGTCGTGGACGACGACCCGCAGATGCTGCATCTCCTCTCGCGCATGCTCCAGACGTCCGCACGCCAGTACGAAGTGACGTGTGCTCACGATGGCCGCGAGGGCCTGCGCCAGATGCGTTCCCAGCGGCCGGACCTGGTGCTGCTGGACTTAGGTATGCCGGGCATGGATGGCTACGACGTGCTCGCCCACATGCGGGAAGAGCCCGTCTTGCGCGACGTACCCGTGGCGGTCATCACCGCCCAAGGGCACACGCCCGCAGAGGAACGCCAATTGGGCGGCCAGACGCTGCTCGTGCGCGCCGAGGCCGGCTTTACCAACGAGGAGGTTCTAAACTACCTGCGTGGTATCCTCGATGCCATCAGTGCCCCTTATCGCCCCTACGAACCACCCGGCAGCCTGCTCAGCACGTCCAGCAAATCAGCCTGAGAGATCGGCTTCTGCAGGTAGGCCACCGCACCCAGCGAACGGGCCAACTGGGGATCCTCCAGGACGGAGCAGATGATCACCGGGATGGAGCGGGTGCCGGGATCGCTTTTCAGCACCTGCAGGATCTCCCATCCATCCTGCGTGGGCATCATGATGTCGAGCGTGATGGCGATGGGGCTTACCTCGCGCGCCAGTCTCAGTGCCTCGTCCCCGCTCGTAGCCCCCATCACCACGTAGCCATAGGTCGCCAGGTAGCCCTGGAATACCCGCACGATCCCCTCGTTGTCCTCGATCGCCAGCAGGACTTTGTTGCCGTCCACCGGCAAATCGAAACGACACCGGCACCCCCCAGGCCCCGCCTCGACCCCGTGCCAGGTCCCACCCACCATCTCCACCAGGCGGCGCACAGGCTCCAGGTCCGCTTCGTGGTGCGCTCCAGCCTCACCTGGACGATGGCTCGGCCTGGCGGGCTCGGCGGTCAACTCTGTGATCAGTCGCTGCCCTTCACACCACATCCGGATACAGACGCGTTGGGTACCGGGCTGGGCGATAAGAGTGCTCAAGCCTCTGAGAAGCACCTGCCGCAGCAAAGTGCGGCTACCGTAGATGGATGGCAACCCTGGCGCAAGGTCGCTTGTCACAGCCACACCGGTTTGTCCGGCCAGGTGCTCGACCACGTCCAGCACGCCTTGAACGACCTCGGCGGGGTCCACGGCTTCGCGCTGGGCCAGCACACGCTCGGCTTCGGCATCCAGCAGGGTCTCCACCCCGGCAGGCGCAGGTGCCTGCTGCGAGAGTCTCTCCCGCAACACAGACGCCAGCATCGTGATGGCCTTTTGCTGCTCGCGGAAGAACTGGCTCCGGCTGCACCCCAGTTTCCGCAAGACCTCTGGCAGAGGCCGCTCCTCCACGTAGCGGTACACCAGGAGGGAGTAGAATCGAGCATGCGACGTGTCTGTGGCGCCTTCGCCCGGTGGGTTCAACTCCTCGATGCTTTCCAACACGAGACGGTTGAACCGGTGGGCGCGGCTTGGCCCTCCCCGCCTCACCTCAGGCCAGCGTCGCAGGGCCAGCGGGTGGCGTTCAAGGTAGGCGTAATCATACAGGCGGTGCAGGACATCTCTGACCTGCTGGCGGAACTCGTCCCGACTGGGCATCTGGCATCCTATTCGAGGCCAGGCTACAACCCCTGGCGGATTCTGGGACTGGTCTGGGACTGACCTGGGACTATATGGCGGTGGATCGTCTTGATCTGTGCTATGATAGGTCTGGCTGAAACACAGCCTATCAGATATTGTGCCACAAACTGGCCGCAAGCGCAAATTGGGGCCGGGTGTCCCTGAGGCTGAATAGAGGAGGTGGTCAGATCGAGATACCAGAGGGCGTATTCAGTTTCTTGGCCAAGTGTAGGAATCAGACTAGAATAGCATTCAGTCAGGAGGAATGAAGATGAACAACAAAAGGTTGAGCCGGCGCGACTTTCTGCGCTTCAGTGCTCTCACCGCTGCTGGAGCGGCGCTGGCCGGGTGTACGACGCCCACACCACAGGTGGTCAGGGAGACCGTAGAGGTGCCGGTCAAGGAGACGGTCGAGGTCCCCGTCGAGGTCGTCGTCGAAGTAACTCCCACGATCGAGGAAAAAGAACCCGTCGAACTGCGCATCGCCTGGTGGGGCAATCAAGCCCGGCACACTCGCACGATTCAGGTGATCAAGATGTTCGAAGAGACTTATCCCTGGATCGCGGTCACCTACGAGTTTGCCACCTGGGACGACCACTGGACCCGCCTGGCAACCCAGGCTGCCGGAGGCAACTTGCCCGACGTCATGCAGCACGACTATGCCAGGCTCTCCGAGTGGGTGGGGAACGACCTGCTGATACCCCTCGAC
>DATKWP010000215.1:0-2438 GCA_035529535.1 Anaerolineae bacterium
CAGGCGGCCTTGGTCGCCTGGTACCCGACCTTGAGGAGTTGAGCGTAGTCCGCATCGCTGCCGGTCCAAAAGTAGTCCCACTCGGCCTCGTTCCACATCTCCCAATGCTTCACGCGGTCCCCGTAACGGGAGACGATGGTATAGACGTAATTGCCCCAGTGGTTGTTGGGATCGTTCCATGCAAGACCCAGCCCCTTGGGCGGGGAAGAGGCGGCGCTGACGGCCAGCGGGGTCACCCGGGGGCTACTCCCAGGTGCATACCAACCGGGCGGACGCTGGTCGAAAGAGGGCACTGCCAACCCACGCAGCCCACTGGTAGCGGCCCAATTGGGTGTCCAGAGAGGAATGCCAATAATGTTCATCCCTGCGGCATGCAGGTCGTTTACCAAGGAATCGTAGGCTGCCAAGTTCCAGTTGTTGTTACTGGGCTCAATTTTGGGCCAGTTGAAGTCGAAGCGGTCCCAACGAGACCCGGCATCCAGGGCCATCTGGACGTAGGGGCGCTCGGGATCTTCGTAGAACGAGTAGCAGGCCCCCGCCCACCCGTCCGGCTCGGTGACCGGCGGCAGCGGGGTGACGTTCGTCGGTTCAGCCACGGCAGGCTGAGTAGAAAGCAGCAGGAAGGACAGACCAAACGCGAGGGCCAGGACCAACAGACAGATCACGGTGTGTTTCGATGTCAATTTCGTCGCTCCACCTTTTGAACCCCAGTATAAACGGGACGGGGAAAGGTGTCAATGGACGGTGGTATGGCGCTTGACCTCCACAGGCTTCAGGCTACAATATGGCCGCTCAATCACGGGGGGGGGAACACACTCCTCGATCTTGTCCACACTTGTTCCAAAGGAGCCGAAGATTCGATGACAGACAGTGAAACCACCACCGCACAGAAAGCCGGGCTGCGCACACTGCCGCGCAACGTGTGGGCCGTCAGCCTGACCAGTTTCTTCATGGACATCTCGAGCGAGATGGTCATCAATATCCTGCCGCTCTTTCTGGCCAACGTGCTGGGGGTGAAGGCGAACATCATCGGCCTGATCGAGGGAGTGGCCGAGGCGACCGCCAGCCTGCTCAAGGTCTTCTCCGGCTGGCTCTCCGACCGGCTGCAGGCCCGCAAGTGGTTGGCTGTGGCCGGGTACGGCCTCTCCGCGATCTCCAAACCTTTCTTTTACTTCGCCAATGCGTGGGGCACGGTGGCCGGGGTGCGCTGGGCCGACCGGGTGGGCAAAGGGATCCGTACGGCTCCACGCGATGCCCTGGTGGCCGATAGCATTGACGAGCGCCACCGGGGGCTGGCCTTCGGCTTTCACCGCGCCGCCGACACCGGTGGGGCGATGGTGGGCTTGTTGGTCGCGCTGGGAGTCGTGTGGCTGGCACAGGCCAGGAGCATGGAACTGAGCCGCTCTACGTTCCAGACGATCGTGCTCATCAGCCTGATTCCGGCGTTCCTGGCAGTGCTCTCGCTGGCCGTGGGCGCCAGGGACGTGCCGGTGACCAGCCGGCAAAAGATGCCCAAGTTGGCCTTCCGTAGCCTCGGCAAACGCTTTGCCCTGTTCATGGTCGTCGTCGGGATCTTCGACCTGGGCAACTCTTCCGACGCCTTTCTGGTGCTGCGTGCCCAGGAACGGGGCCTGAGCGTGATCGGCGTGCTGGGGATGTTGGTCACGTTCAACCTCGTCTACACGCTGATCAGCACCCCGGCGGGGTCGCTCTCCGACCGCATCGGGCGGCGCCGGCTCATCGTCGGCGGATGGTTGGTCTACGCGGCCATTTATCTGGGGTTTGCGCTGGCGGGCAAGGGCTGGCACATCTGGCTGTTATACGCCATCTACGGCGTGTACTACGGCCTGGCCTACGGCACGACCAAGGCCATGGTAGCAGACATCGTGCCCGAGGAGTTGCGCGGTACAGCCTACGGCACCTACAACGCCGTGCTAGGCGTCCTGGATTTTCCGGCGTCGCTCATCGCCGGCATTCTGTGGCACGGGGTGGGCCGGTGGACGGGCTTTGGTCCCGCTGCACCGTTCTTCTTCGGCGCAGCGTTGGCAGCAATCGCG
This sequence comes from Anaerolineae bacterium, assembly GCA_035529535.1. GTDB lineage: Bacteria > Chloroflexota > Anaerolineae > B4-G1 > B4-G1 > DATKWP01. Next base: position 2,058 of record DATKWP010000215.1, read on the forward strand.
GCGGTGCTGATGGCGCTGGTGGGACTGGAAAGGCCCGCGAAGACGGCAGGCCTCGGAGGGACTCAGGGGAACTGACAGGAGGATCCACTCATGGAATATCGGCGATTGGGACGAACCGGCATCCAGGTTTCTTGCCTGGGTCTTGGGACGCTGACGTTTGGCAGGGAGGCCGACGAGGAGACCTGTGCGGCCCTGTTTCATCGTTGCCGCGAGGCCGGGATCAACTTGTTCGACACAGCGAACGTCTATGCTGGCGGCCGCTCCGAAGAGATCCTGGGCCGCTTGATCGCGGATGGCCGCGACGAGGTCGTCCTCTCATCCAAGGTCGGCTTTCCCACCAGCGGAGACGTGAACGCACGTGGGCTTTCGCGCCGCCACATC
>DATKWP010000216.1:0-3201 GCA_035529535.1 Anaerolineae bacterium
TCCGGGTCAGTGGCAGCCGCGATCTCTTTGCGGAAGACGATGTTGACCGCCCCATCCGGCCCCATCACCGCGATCTCCGCCCTGGGCCAGGCATACGAGACGTCACCCCGGATGTGCTTGGAGCTCATCACGTCGTAAGCGCCACCGTAAGCCTTGCGGGTGATGATGGTGACCTTGGGGACGGTGGCCTCGCAGTAGGCGTACAGCAGCTTGGCACCGTTGAGGATGATGCCGCCGTGCTCCTGGGCCACCCCGGGCAGGAAACCCGGCACGTCCTCGAAGGTGACGATGGGGACGTTGAAAGCGTCACAGAAGCGCACGAAGCGCGCCCCCTTCCGGGAAGCATCAATGTCCAATACGCCGGCCAACACCATCGGCTGCTGTGCGACGACGCCGACGGAGAAACCACCCAGCCGGGCAAAGCCCACGACGATGTTCTGCGCCCAGTGCTCGTGGACCTCCAGGAACTGCCCATCGTCCACCACGTGACGGATGACGTCTTTCACGTCGTAGGCCCTGGTAGGGCTAGCGGGAATGATGGTCTTGAGCGCCTCGTCCATGCGGTCGGCCGGGTCGGCGGTGGGGACGAAGGGGGGATCCTCCAGGTTGTTCTGCGGGACGTAACTCAACAGTTGGCGGATGAGGGCCAGGCAGTGTTCCTCGTTCTCGGCCGCAAAGTGTGCCACACCGCTCTTGCTGGCGTGGGCCATGGCCCCTCCCAATTCCTCGTGCGTCACTTCCTCGTGGGTGACGGCCCGGATCACGTCGGGGCCGGTGATGAACATGTAGCTGGTGTCCTTGGTCATCAGGGTAAAGTCGGTCATGGCCGGCGAGTAGACCGCGCCTCCCGCACAGGGGCCGAGGATGGCCGAAATCTGGGGGACGACGCCGGAGGCCAGGACGTTGCGCAGGAAGATGTAGGCGTAGCCGGCCAGGGAGACGACCCCCTCCTGGATGCGCGCCCCACCCGAGTCGTTCAGGCCGATGACCGGCGCGCCGTTCTTCATCGCCAGGTCCATGATCTTGCATACCTTTTCGGCGTGCACCTCGGACAGGCTGCCGCCGAAGACGGTAAAGTCCTGGGAAAAGACGTAGACCAGGCGGCCATTGATCGTGCCCCAACCGGTGACGACGCTATCCCCCAGGTATTTCTGCTTCTCCACGCCGAAGCCGATGGCGCGGTGGGTGACGAACATGTCCAGTTCGCGGAAGGTGCCCGGGTCGAGCAGGCTCTCCACCCGTTCGCGGGCGGTCATCTTGCCCTGGGCGTGCTGGCGGTCAATGCGCTCCTGCCCGCCACCCAGGCGGGCTTGCTGGCGCATGGTGCGCAGTTCCTCGATCTTGGGGTCAATGGGCATAGTCAGCCTCCGTTCGTGTGCGTGGTTGTGGGTTCTGTTGGCCCCAATACTATACCATAACTGGCGTCAGAGACCAAATACAGACTTCCGAAGCCAGGCCCTGGGCAAGCTGTCACCGAACCCCCCACTGGCGTGGGGGGCCTGTCTCACGTTTCACGTTTCACGAGACCCCCCACTGGCGTGGAGGACTTGCGCAAAGAGGCGCCGGTAGCGCCGCTGCGCCTCATCCACGCCGAGCGCCCTGAAGCGGACCACACTCTGGCCGGGCACACACTGAGCCAACAACGGGACGTCGGCGCTGATCACGGTGGCGATCTTGGGGTACCCGCCGGTCGTCTGGCGGTCGGCCATCATCACGATGGGCTGCCCGTCGGCAGGCACCTGCACTGCCCCTAACGGCACGCCGTCAGAGATGATGCCGGTCGCCCCGCGGTGGAGGATGGGCGGCCCCTGGAGACGGTAGCCCATGCGGTCGGACAGCGAGCCGACCCGGTACTCAGCGCCCAGGAAGGTCGCCACACCCTCGGCGGTGAAATAGTCGTCCTGCGGGCCCAGCACGACGTGAACTTCCGGCGTGTCGCCATAGGGGGGGAGCAGGCCGGCCGGAAACGAGCGCCCGGCCAGACTGGGCAGGTGGAAGGAGACCTGGCCTATGGTGAGCACGTCGCCCGCGCGCAGCGCGCGGCCCTCGCACCCGCCGAACCCGCCACTCAGGCAGGTGGAGCGGGAGCCCAGGACGGGCGGCACGCCGATCCCTCCGGCGACGGCCAGGTAAGCGCGGCACCCCACCCGCCGGCCGCCGAACTCGATCAGCCAGCCCTGGCGCACGTAGACCGCCATCCAGGGTGGCAGGTCCCAACCGTTTACCCGCAGCGCCAGGTCGGCGCCGGTGACCGCGATCAAGACCGGCTCCGTGGCCCGCAGCGTGGGGCCCACGAGCGTGATTTCCAGCGCGGCAGCCTCCGGCGGGTTACCCACCAGGAGATTGGCAGCCCGCAGCGCGAATGGGTCCATTGCCCCGGCCACGGGGACACCGTACCGCTCGTAGCCGTATCGCCCCAGGTCCTGGACGGTGGTGAGCAGTCCCCCGTCCAGGGCCTCAAGTGCCACGCCCCGCCTCCGCCGCCAGCGCGTCGAATGCTTCGGCCGGGATGGGCACAAAGCGCACCCGATCGCCCGGACGCACAAAAGCCGGCGGTATCTGTCGAGCGTCGAACAGCCTCAGCGGTGTGCGGCCGATCAACCGCCAGCCGCCGGGGGTGGCGAGGGCATAGATGCCGGTTTGCGAGCCGGCGATGCCCACTGAGCCCGCCGGCACCGACGGGCGGGGCGTGGGCAGGCGCGGCGCCACGATGGCCTCCGGCAACCCACCCAGGTAGGTGAAGCCGGGGGTGAACCCCAGCATGTAGACCGTGTAGATTGCGCCCGCGTGGAGCCGGACCACCTCTTCGACGGAGAGCCCGGCGTGCGCGGCCACGAACTCGAGGTCCGGGCCGCACGCTCCGCCGTAGACGGTCGGGACCTCGACCTGCCGTGGCTCCGGCAGCACCATCTCCTGGCAGTGCTGGAGTGTCCCGGAGACGAAGGCCTCGACCTGGGCGTAGGACAGGCGCAGGGGGTCATAGTGCACGAGGAGCGAGCGGTAACTGGGGACGGCTTCTCCCAACCCCGGCAGCGCCCTGTGCGCCAGCGCGTGGGCCAGCCGGTGCACCTGCCGGTTGATCTCCGGGTTGATCTCGTCGCCAAACTCGACGACCAGGGCAGCATCCCCGGCGACCAGGAAACGCGGCCAGTGCGTCAACGCCGGACGAAACTCCCCAGGGGAGCCACCTCGACCCCCGCC
>DATKWP010000217.1:0-2423 GCA_035529535.1 Anaerolineae bacterium
GCGTCCAGCGGCACGACGTTCATGGACGTGCCCAGTTCGTGGTATTTCTGCATCAACTCGGACTCCGTCGCCGCCTTGAAGATGGCGTCGTAGACCTGGCGGTAAGCCTTGCGGTCCGCCACCGGCAGCGAGCGCTCCCCGCTCACGACGACGGCCTTGAGTTGCTTGCTGCCGAACACGGCCCCCAGCCCCAGCCGCCCAAAGTGGCGGTAGGTCTCGGTGACGACGCAGGCATAACTCACCTGGCGCTCCCCGGCCCGCCCGATGCGCATGATCGTGCGCATGCCGCTGCCCTTCTCCCTCTGGCGGAGGACAGAGCCGGCGGTATAACTGCTGCGCAGCCCCCACAGCGCCGAGGCGTCGCGAAAATGTACCCGCTCCCCCTCGACCACCAGGTAGATCGGGCTGGCGCTTGCGCCACGGATGACGAGCGCGCCATAGCCCGCCATGCGGATGGCGACGGCGCTGCGCCCCCCGGCGTGGCTCTCGCCCAGGTTGTGGGTGTGGGGCGACTTGAACATCGCCACCGTCTTGGACGCGATGGGAAAGAGGCCCACCAGCGGCCCCACGGCGAAAATGATGGGGTTCTCCGGCCCCAGCGGGTCGGCCCCCTGCAGGCACTCTTCCTCCAGCAGCCGGATGCCGGCGCCGGTGCCGCCCAGGCTCTCGTCGAACAGGTCAGGGCGCTCTTCGACCCAGGAACGGCGGCGCGCCAGGTCCACGTACAGCACGCGGCGGAGCGTATCATGCGGGTTCACCGGCCACCTCCTCAATCTCCTGCAACTCGATCACGTCGTAGCGGCAGTACGGCGCACAGTAGCCACAGTACACGCAGATCTGCGGCTTCTCTTGCTCCCGGTCCCACAGCACCGCGCCAAAGGGGCAGGCCTGCGCGCAGTTGCCACAGCCGATGCACAATTCAGGCCTGAGGCGTACCCCGCCCCCACCTCGCAGCACCAGCGCGTCGGTGGGGCAGACGCGCGCGCACGGCGGGTCGGCGCACGCGCGGCACACCACGACGACGAACCCGCGGCGGAAGCCGCCCGCCGAGTGGACGTGAATGCACGCGCCCTCTAGCCCGCCGTGTCCCAGCCGCCGCGCGCAGGCGAACATGCACACCTGGCACCCGACGCAGCGGTCCACGTCTACGACCGACAATCGTTTGGCCATTCGTCCCTCCCGGTGCGAGCGATCTGCCCCCTCTCAGGTTGGGGAGGCCAATATCGGAGTCCCGAACTTGTTCGGGTTTCTGGCACCCCCCTTTTCTGAACTACTGCGAACCTGGCGCAGAATCTCCTGAAAAGAGGTCATTTTAACCGCCAAGACGCAAAGACCGCAAAGATTAAAGCACGACTTCAGAAATCTGAGTATTGCGCTATCTTGATGGATAATCTTTAGCGCTACTTCAAGTTCTCTTAGCGTCCTTAGCGCCTTTGCGGTTCAATCTCAGTTTCCTCAGTGGAGTTAGCGCAGGTATTGGCGGTTGATCTTGGCCACGTAGGTGTACAGCGGGTCTACGAACTGGGTGCAGCGCGCCTCGAGCACCTGGCCCAGCAACAGAAAGGCGTCCCGTTCGTCCATTTGGTAGTCGTCGGCCAGCCAGTAGATGAGTTGTTCGGTGGCGATGCGGAAGGCGTCTTCGGCCGGGCGTGCGCAACCGACGGCGGTCAGGTGCGTCTCGTCCACGATGCGCGGCCACCCCATGCGGGCGGGCCTGGGCGCCAGGCTGACCGTCAGTGTGACCTCCGACCGGCACTCGATGCCGCCGCCACAGTTGATCTCGCCGTCCCCCTGGATCGCGTGGACGTCGCCGATGTGCAGCAGCGCCCCCGGCACGTGGACCGGCAGGTAGACCGTCGCGCCCGGGCAGACCTCTTGCGCGTCCAGGTTGCCCCCGTGCGGGCCGGGCCAGGAGTTGTTGAACACTTCCACGGCCGGCGCGGTGCCCAGCGTGCCGATCATGGGCCGCACGGGCAGTTGCAGCTTGTCGGACCACTCGATCAGGCCATCGCGGATGCGTACCGTGCGGGTGACGACGCCCCATTCCCGGTGGCGGATCCAGTCGGGGAATGGGTTGGTGCCGGGTTCGAAGCCGGTGTACCCCAACTCGTCGGGTTGGATCGCGTCAATGTGCACGGCCAGCGCGTCGCCCGGCTGCGCGCCGTCAACGGCCACCACCACGGTCGGGTTGGGGCCGAAGCCCAGGCCGGGCTCCCAGCGATCGTCTATGCTCTTGAGCCAGTCGCCGGTGCACAGTTCGGTCTCGGCGACGAACGTTTCGCCAGGCGAGACGGTGAGCGCTGGCGTGTTGAAGCGGCTGTGCGTACAACAGGTGACCGCGCGGGTCACCCGGCGGAGAGGCGCGCTGCTGCGCCTGTCGTCAACCATGGGTTCCCTCCTATCCTGACCGAGAGGATGTGTTC
>DATKWP010000218.1:0-3642 GCA_035529535.1 Anaerolineae bacterium
CTGCGGCGCAACGGCAACGCCGACGTCTATGCCCTCAACCAGACCGACCGGCAACTGGTACGGCTGACCTACGATCCGGCCGAGGACCGCGACCCCACCTGGTCACCCGACGGCAACTACGTCGCCTTCGCCTCGAACCGCGCCCACAACTGGGACATCTATCTGCTCGACCTGCTGAGCGGGACGCTGATTCGCCTGACCCACGATCCTGGCTTCGACGCCAACCCCAGTTGGTCGCCCGATGGACGCTGGATCGCCTTCGAGTCCTACCGCGGCGGGAACCTCGACGTTTACGTGATGAGCGTGAGTGGTAGCGGAGAGCAAGTGCAGCGGGTGACGACGCGGATGAGTACATCCGACCCCGCACCCAACTACGAGCCAGCCTGGTCGCCCGACAGCCGCGCCCTGGCCTACACCACGCTCCAGAACGGCAACAAGGACGTAACCGTCCAACTGCTGGACGAACCACGCACCGTCATCAACGTGACCAACAGCCCCGACCTGGACGAGTACGACCCGGCCTGGTCGCCCGACGGTACTCAATTGGCCTACGTCAGCGGGCCACGGGGCAACCCCTCGATCCAGGTGACCGCCTTCGATTGGAACACTCTAGCGGCCGACCAGGCCCAGACCGAACTCTTCGGCACAGGTACTGCCCCGGCCTGGGCTCCCGACGGGCAGAGCCTCGTCTACGCGGTTGAGCGCGGCGGGCGTAGCCACCTCGTCGCGGCCAGCACGGCCGGCTGGGCGCTGTTCCACGAAGTTTACAGCGCCGATGGACTGCTGGACAGCCTGGCGTGGGCCAGCCTGCCGCTTCCTGCGCGCGTCGTCGCCCGTGCCCAGGCTGACGCACCGGCCGAGGAGCCTCCCTTCTACGTCGAACTGGCGCAACCGACCCCGAGGACCGGGCCGCCCTACCAACTCGTCCCGCTCCCGAACGTCACGGCCGAAGAGAAACCGCTGCTCTCCGACCGGGTAAACGAGAGTTTCAATGCGCTGCGCCAGCGCGCGATCGAGGAGACAGGGTGGGACTATCTAGGCACCCTGGGCAGTTCGTGGCGGCCGCTGACCTATACGCCACCTTCGGGGCACTCGCGTATGAGTTGGCACCTGTGTGGCAGGGGCATCGGGCTGGACCAGGCTCCCTACGAGGCGAATCCACCGCAGGTGGAACTGGTGCGGGAGGACGTGGGCAACGTCACCTACTGGCGCGTTTTCGTCCGGGCCGCCAAACAGGATGGGAGCATGGGGGAGCCGCTGCGCGAGGCGGTGTGGGACTTGAACGCCCGCGACCAGGGAGGGCGCGCCATGGTCGAGGGAGGCGCACTCGAGCCGCGTATTCCGTCCGGTTATTACGTGGACTTGACCACGCTCGCCAGCGACTATGGCTGGGAACGGGTGCCCGCGCTGTGGCGCTGGCGTTACTTTTGGCCCGACGTCCGCTGGTGGGAATTCCTAAAGACCGATGGGCTGACCTGGTGGCAGTGCATGCAGGAGGTCTTTGAGCCGAAACAGATCGAGGCCGCCTTTGGGCCGATTCCAGAGCAGTGATGAGATTCTTCGGCGCTGACGCGCCTCAGAATGACAGGGGGGGGGAGAGTATCGAGATGTCGGCACGCATCGTCATCCTGACCGGCGAGCGCGGCGTGGGCAAAACCACCGTTTGCCAACGGGCCGTCGCCCTGGCCCAGGCCGAGCAGGGATGTACTCACAGGGATGTACTCATCCAGTACACCTGCGGCGGCCTCCTCACGCTGGCCCATCCTGACGGGAGCCGGGACGTGCTCGACGTGGGCAGTGGCGATGAGCGCCGGCTGACCCTCCCACCCAATTCAGACCAGGGTGTGGTCCAGGGCTGTTTCCGCTTCGATCCTGAAACGTTGGCCTGGGGGAACGACGTGCTGTCCCGCATCCTGGCCTGCGACCTGCTCGTGGTGGACGAACTGGGGCCACTGGAAATCGAGCGTGGAAGGGGCTGGGTGCGGGCGTTCGACGTGCTCCGAGACGCTAGTTTCACGCTGGCCATCATGGTCGTCCGGCCTGAGTTGGTGGTGCAGGCGCAACTGAGGCTGCCCACCAGTGCGACGACGGTCTTCACGGTGACGCTCGAAAACCGGGACAGCCTATCTGAGGGGCTTGTACAGATCCTGCACGGCCAGGAATACTGAACCGCACGGCGGGTGGCTGGGTCGGAGACCGGCCACAGCTTGTGCTCTACGAGGTCTCCTCCAGGCAGGCCAGCCCCCCTTGCAGTACCCGCAGCGGCAGCAGCCCGCACCTGGCGCGCACCGGCTGCAGCGTAATCCCCAGCATTTTGAACACGTCCTCGTCGCGCAGCGCCTTCAATTCGGCCACCGTCTTACCCAGGATCTCCTCGGTCAACATCGAGGCCGACGCCGTGCTGATCACACAGCCGTGGCCGCTGAACCTGGCCTCGCTGACCTGCCCATCCTGCAGCCGGACGTCGAGCCGCACCACGTCGCCGCAGACCTCGTTGTCCAGTTGGTACGAGATGTCCGCGCCGTCCAACGTCCCCTGGTTGCGGGGATGGCGGTAGTGATCGAGGATGTGCTCGCGATACAGGCTCTCCACCTAACCTCCCAAGAACAAGCGCTGTGCCGTGCGGATCCCCTCTACCAGCCGGTCTATCTCCTGGCGGGTGTTGTAGAGATACACACTGGCCCGCGCCGTGGCCATCAGCCCCAATCGCTCGTGGAGCGGCTGCGCGCAGTGGAGGCCCGCCCGGATGGCGACCCCTTCCCCATCGAGCACCTGCGCCAGGTCGTGGGGGTGGATGGATTCGACGATGAAGGCGATCACCCCCCCCCTCCCCCCCGCAGGCGAGGGGGGCAAGGAGGATCGCCCTCCCGCAAGCGAGGGGGGCAAGGAGGATCGCCCCTCCGCAAGCGAGGGGGGCAAGGAGGATCGCCCCCCCGCAAGCGAGGGGGGCAGGGAGAGTCGCCCCCCTGCTTGCGGGGGGGGCAGGGGGGGGCCGATCACGCACACTCCCGGCACCTCGGCCAGCCGCTCCAGGGCATAGGCGGTCAAATCTTGCTCGTGCGCCCACACCGCCTCCATCCCCACCGCGCTCAGATAATCCACCGCCGCACCCAACCCCACCACCTCGGCGATGGCCGGCGTGCCAGCCTCGAACTTCCAGGGCAGGTCGTCCCAACTGGCCTCCGTCCGTCCCACGCGCCGGATCATCCCGCCGCCGGTGAGAAACGGGGGCATCTCTTCCAGGAGTTGCGGGCGGCCGTAGAGTACGCTGGCCCCGGTCGGGCCGCACATCTTGTGGCCGGAGAAGGCGAGAAAATCACAATCCAGCGCGCGGACGTCCACTGGCAGGCGGGGCACGCTCTGGGCCGCGTCCACCAGCGCCAGCGCACCGGCGGCGTGCGCCCGGGCCACGATCTCCTGGGCCGGGTTCAACGTACCGAGCACGTTGGACAGGTGAGTGAACGCGACCAACTTGACCGGGCCCTTGAGCAGCCGGTCGAGCGATTCCAGGTCGAGAACCCCGTCGCCGGTCACCGAGACGAAGGCCAGTTCGGCCCCCACCTCGCGGGCCAGCAACTGCCAGGGCACCAGGTTGCTGTGGTGCTCCATCTCGGTGACGACGATGCGATCGCCCCGCTCCAC